>RFSU01000107.1 GCA_009923795.1 Sphingomonadaceae bacterium | reverse complement strand
TTTGATCGATCTCAACGAAGCCTCGATCAAGAAGCTGCTCGCCCGCGCCAAAAAGCGCGGATATATTACCTATGATGAGCTGAACGAAGCTTTACCGCAGGATCAAATGTCGTCTGAACAGATTGAAGACGTTATGTCTGCAATCAACGATATGGGCGTCAACATCGTCGAAAATGAAGAAGCCACCGATGATGGCGAAGAGGCGGAAGCCGAAGACGATGTCGAAGCGGTTGACGCCGCCGACCCGATGGGCGCACCCGAAGTTGAAAAGAAAAAGGAAGTCATCGACCGCACCGATGACCCTGTGCGCATGTATTTGCGTGAAATGGGCGCGGTGGAGCTTTTGTCCCGCGAAGGCGAAATTGCCATTGCCAAGCGCATTGAGGCGGGCCGCGACACGATGATTTTGGGCCTGTGTGAAAGCCCGATCACCTTTAACGCGATCATCGATTGGTCCAGCGCGCTGAACGAAGGCACGATGCAGCTGCGCGAAATCCTCGATCTGGAAGCCATGCTGTCCAAAGGCCCCGCCCCAGAGGCGCTGACCGATGAGGAAGAAGAAGGCGCCGATGGCGAAATCTCTGAAAAAACGGCTGGCCCGTCTTTCAAGGAAGACGATGATGTTGCCGAAGACGCCGCCGGTGAAGAAGATGAAGACGGCCTGATCGAACGCCGGATGAAGGCGCAGGCCGAGGAAGAGGATGAGGATAACACCCTATCCCTTGCCCAGATGGAAGAAACGTTGAAGCCCGAAGCGTTGGAACGCTTTGCCCGCATCACCTCCATCTACAAAAAATTCGGCAAGATTCAGAATGCGCGCATGGTCGCTTTGTCCAACGCGCAGGATTTTTCGGCATCCGAAGAAAAGAAATATCACAAGCTTCGCGAGGAGCTGACCGCCGAAGTAGAAAGCGTTCAGTTCCATAACAGCAAGATCGAATATCTGGTTGATCAGCTGTACAGCTATAACCGCCGCCTCACTGCGCTGGGCGGGCAGATGCTGCGTCTGGCGGAGCGCCATAAGGTCAACCGCAAATCCTTCCTCGATAGCTATATGGGACGGGAGCTGGATGAAAACTGGCTGGAAACCGTGCGCGGCATCGACAAGAAATGGGCCGCCTTTGCCGAAGCAGAAGGCGACGCGGTAGAGCGGATTCGCACCGAAATTGCCGATATTGCGCAAGCAAGTGGCATGTCCCTCACCGAATTCCGCCGCATTGTGAACATGGTGCAAAAGGCAGAGCGCGAAGCCCGCATCGCGAAAAAGGAAATGGTGGAGGCCAATTTGCGCCTCGTCATTTCCATCGCCAAAAAATACACCAATCGCGGCCTGCAATTCCTCGACCTTATTCAGGAAGGCAATATCGGCCTGATGAAGGCGGTTGATAAATTTGAATATCGCCGTGGCTATAAATTCTCGACCTATGCCACCTGGTGGATCCGTCAGGCGATCACGCGCTCCATCGCGGATCAGGCGCGCACCATCCGCATCCCCGTGCATATGATCGAAACGATCAATAAGCTGGTGCGGTGCAGCCGCCAGTTCCTGCACGAAACAGGCCGCGAACCGACCCCAGAGGAAATGGCAGAGCGCCTGTCCATGCCGCTGGAAAAGGTGCGCAAGGTGATGAAAATCGCCAAGGAGCCGATCTCCCTTGAAACGCCGATTGGCGATGAGGAAGATTCACATCTGGGTGATTTCATTGAGGATAAAAATGCCGTCATCCCCGTGGATGCCGCCATTCAGCAAAACCTGAAAGAAACCGTCACCCGCGTGCTCGCCTCCCTCACCCCGCGTGAAGAACGCGTGCTGCGCATGCGCTTTGGCATCGGCATGAACACCGACCATACGCTGGAAGAAGTGGGCCAACAGTTCAGCGTGACCCGCGAACGTATCCGCCAGATCGAGGCCAAGGCGCTCAGGAAGCTGAAGCACCCGTCCCGGTCAAGGAAGATGCGGAGCTTCTTGGATCAATAAGGTCTGAGAGTTTGGTTTGGAGTTAAGAGAACGGGGCTGAGAGGCCCCGTTTTTTTTGGGCAAGATATCGTTTTAGAAGTGTTACTTTAAAATGGAACATCGTCCAATTCACTACACTCTTCAGGAAAATACTTCTCGTCTAAACGCTCCAGTAATTCATTGTCCAAATGAGGCTCGAACCGTTTTCTTAGTTCTAGAAAGAAAGCGTTTACGTCTGCGTCAGAAGCGATCCAGCATATTTGAGTATTGTTGAGACCCGCATCGATCAATCGGACGGCATCGGCATTATCTAACGCTTCCAGCATAGGGGTTATTTTACGAATGGCTTCATGGGTTTGCGCGAAAGTACCACTATAAAGCAGTCCATCAATTGCGACGCTTTTTTCGACATCCGCTGCCAACTTAATGTCGGGAAACTTCGCGGCCAAAAATGGCTTCAACTCGGAGAACAAGGTAAGCGTTCCGCCGCCTTTTCTTTTTTCCCATTCCATTGCCAAAACATCACGAGGGCGATCCGCTCTTAGTAGTGAGGCGTAGTCTTTATCATCGACGACAACGAATAGGGTTTCGCCGTCTGGCACTGCATCCAGCAACATTTCCCAGTTAAGCTGGTCCCCCAAGCTATCCTTCTTGCCAGGGGGGTTCCCTAGCACCCTTCGCCTTTCGGCCTTCTCAATCACATCGTCGCTTGGTTCAATCGAGGTTGCCACTTGAACTATCTGTTCGAACAATTTGTCCGCAGGAAAAGCCCGGTCCAGCGCAGCCTTTTCGGCTTCATCCGCCAGTCTGTCTCTTAACTCATTCCATTTCTTTGTTAATTCTTTGAACTCTTTATACTGATCATAACCATGGATGAAACGCGGCACAGAATTTGAAGGTCCCGAACCTTTAAACTGCTGCATGGCGTGCTTCAATCGGGATTCCCGATTTCGATAAAACTCGTCAACTACGAGAGTGGGCACATAAAGCTTAAGTTTGCCTGCTTTAATCAACGCCGAAATCTTCTTAAGTTCCTCAATGTCCGCGTTACTGAAAGTATAAAACTTCAGGTACACTGAGGTGTCTATAAATACATGTGTCACGTCCATGATAAAAATTGAGCATTAATCTAGATAGGAGTCAATGCGATGCTTTATACTATTGAATCAAAACAATAATTTCCACACTCGCCTTCAGTAATGCCAATCTCGTTTATGATTATGTAGGTTCAGACCAAGCCTTCAAGATTCTCTGCGGTCGAAACCAAATCTGCCCACCCCGCTGCGACTTGGCGGCGGGGCCGCTTAGTCTCGCTCCCCTCCCGCAAGCGGGAGGGGTTGGGGGTGGGTTCTTCCAAACAAAAAAGGCCCCGCATCGCTGCAGGGCCTTTTCTATCTCACTCAAGAGGCGCTGCGCTTAGGCGGCGTCTTCCAGATCGTCTGCGGTCATCACCGGGCCGCTATCTTGGCCCTTGGCGCTGACATCACGGTCAACCAGTTCGATGATGGCGGTGGGCGACGCGTCAGAGGCGCGGATGCCGGCCTTCACGATGCGGGTATAGCCACCGGCGCGATCCTTGTAGCGTTCTGCCAGAACGTCGAACAGCTTGATCAGCTGGGCATCATCCAACAGGCGGGCATGGGCCAGACGACGGTTGGACAGGCCACCCTTTTTCGCCAAGGTGATCAGCTTTTCCACATAGGGGCGAAGCTCCTTCGCCTTGGCCAAGGTGGTGGTGATCTGTTCATGCTTGATCAGCGCTGCCGACATGTTGCGGAAAAGCGCGATACGGTGGGCCGAAGTCCGTTGAAGTTTGCGGCCGCCACTACGGTGTCTCATGTTTCTTCCTTTCGTTCGTCAGGGGGCCGGATAAGGTACCCCTCGCCAGGCGGTGTTGGTGTGGGCCACCGCCCTTTTGCCCTTTTCGCTGACCCGGCCTGTCACGGGAGTAAATCCCGTGACGTCAGACGGCGTTTCCGCCGCTGGCCGGCCAGTCGCGTTCGCTTCTGCGAACCGCCGCGCTGCTGCGCTGCGCGGCTCGCTCTGGCTTAACCTCTTCCAACTTTGCCTAGGCGGACAAGCCGCCAAGGCAGCGTATCCTTCTCCCGTCAAGGGAGAAGGAGAAAGATCACCCGAGTAACTCTTGCTCGAGCTTCTTGGCCATGTCTTCAATGTTCTCGGGCGGCCATCCGGGGATGTCCATGCCGAGACGCAGGCCCATGGACGACAGCACTTCCTTGATTTCATTCAAGGACTTACGGCCGAAGTTGGGCGTGCGGAGCATTTCAGCTTCGGTCTTCTGAACGAGATCACCGATATAGATGATGTTGTCGTTCTTCAGGCAATTGGCCGAACGGACCGACAGTTCAAGCTCATCCACCTTCTTGAGGAGGAAGCGGTTGATCTGGTTGTTATCGCTCGACGATTCAGATGCGGCGGTGGCAGGTGCCATGCCGATGAGCTGAGCCGATTGGGCCAGTGCTTCGTCAAAGTGAACGAACAGTTGCAACTGATCCTGTAGGATGCGCGCGGCATAGGCGATGGCATCTTCCGGGGTCACTGTGCCATCGGTTTCCACCGTCAGCGTCAGCTTGTCATAATCCAGTTCTTGGCCGACACGGGTGTTTTCCACCTTGTACGACACCTGACGGACGGGCGAATAGAGCGCGTCAATCGGGATGAGGCCAATCGGCGCATCTGCCGGACGGTTGGATGCGGCAGCGACATAGCCCTTACCGATATCCGCCGTCAGTTCCATGTTGAGCGTTGCCCCCTGATCGAGATGGCAGATCACCAGCTCTGGGTTCATCACTTCAATATCGCCAGACACGACAATGTCGCCCGCCGTTACGGCAGCCGGGCCGGTGGCCGACAGCTGAAGCCGCTTCGGGCCTTCGCCCTGCATGCGCAGTGCAATTTGCTTTACGTTCAAGACCATGTCGGTCACGTCTTCGCGCACGCCAGCAAGGCTCGAGAATTCGTGAAGGACGTTTTCAATCTTGATCGCGGTCACAGCCGCGCCCTGAAGCGAGGACAAGAGCACGCGACGCAGCGAATTGCCAAGCGTCAGGCCAAAGCCGCGCTCCAGCGGCTCAGCAACAAAGGTTGCCTTGCGCAGCGGATCGCCACTTGCCTTCTTGTCCAGGGTGTCGGGCTTTTTCAGTTCCTGCCAGTTCTTAAGATTGACTGCCACGGTGTTCCCCTTGGGATTGGGTGGGAAGCGCGTCCGCCTGCCACCGATTGAAACTTGCATGAACCGGACCAACGCCAATGCGGCGTGGCCGGCATGACATGATTAGACGCGGCGACGCTTTGACGGACGAACGCCGTTGTGCGGGATCGACGTCACGTCGCGGATCGCGGTGATCGTAAACCCAACCGACTGAAGCGCACGAAGCGCGGACTCACGGCCAGAGCCGGGGCCTTTCACTTCGACTTCAAGGGTGCGCACGCCATGTTCGGCGGCCTTCTTGCCCGCGTCTTCTGCTGCAACCTGAGCGGCATAAGGCGTCGATTTACGGCTACCCTTAAAACCACACATGCCCGCAGAGGACCAAGCAATTGCATTGCCCTGTGCGTCGGTGATGGTGATCATCGTGTTGTTGAAGCTGGCGTTCACATGAGCGACGCCGGCCGTGATATTTTTGCGCTCTCGCCGACGAATGCGTTGAGGTTCGCGTGCCATAAGGAAATCCTGACTTTATCTCGAATACTGAAACAGCTGATGTTGAGTAATTTTTGCCGGACAGTCCCCCGGACTGTCCCAAAAATTACTTCTTCTTACCCGCGATCGGCTTCGCCTTACCCTTGCGGGTGCGCGCATTTGTGTGCGTGCGCTGGCCACGAACCGGAAGACCCTTACGATGGCGCAGGCCACGATAAGAGGCGAGATCCATCAAACGCTTGATGTTCATCGACGTTGTGCGGCGAAGGTCACCCTCCACCGTATAGTCGGCATCAATCGTTTCACGGATGTGCAAGACTTCCTGATCCGACAGATCCTGAACGCGGCGTTCAGCAGCGATGTTCAGCTTGGTGACGATTTCCTTGGCTTTGGCCTGACCAATGCCGTGGATATATTGAAGCGCGATCACTACGCGCTTGTTTGTCGGGATGTTAACACCCGCGATACGTGCCATGAGTTACTTTCTCCTGCTCCACAGGCCAACGGGCAAGGCGGCCTATCTCGACGCTTTAATACCCTTGAAAACGCACAAACACGACGGGCGCACGAAGCGCTTCGCCGTGTGAACGGTGCCAAGAGATGGATTTTCTCTATAACCATGAGAGCAGGGTGTCAACCGCCGCGCACCTCTGTTATACATATCAACAGAATTTTTATCTGGAGAAGATGATCATGCGCACCCTACCCCTTATTGCTGCCTCTTTAGCCGCCGCCCTTACGCTTGCAAGCCCCGCCACCGCTGCGTTGAAACCCGGCGCCCCTGCCGCCGATTTCACCACCAAGGCAGCAAAGGCCGGCAAGGCATTTGACTTCACCTTGTCCCGCCAGCTGAAGAAAGGGGCCGTTGTGCTCTATTTCTACCCGGCGGCCTTCACATCCGGCTGCACGGTGGAAGCCAACCAATTTGCCGACGCGACCAACGAGTTCGCCAGCTATGGCGCAACCGTGGTGGGCATGTCGGCGGACAGCATTGACAAACTGGCCAAATTTTCGACCAGCGAATGCCGCAGCAAATTTGCTGTCGCCTCGGCCTCGTCAAAGACGATTGCGGCTTATGATGCCAAGTTGATCTTCGGCAAGTCCAACCGCACCTCTTACCTCATCTCTCCGCAGGGCAAGGTTATCGCGGCCTATTCCGACATGGATTATCGCGGCCATGTGCCCGCCATGTTGAAAGCCGCCAAAGCTTGGCACCACGCCCAGAAATAAGCTCTGAATGAGGGGCTTAGACGGCCCACCCCGCTGCGACTAAAGCGTCCTAAGGCCGCTTAAGTCTCGCGCCCCTCCCGCCTGCGGGAGGGGTTGGGGGTGGGAAATCAGGCCGCCTTTTTATAGCGCGCGCGGAATTCAGCGGCGAAGGCGGCAAACTCCCCAGCTGCAATCGCTGCGCGCATGCCGGCCATAAGCTGCTGATAAAACCACAGATTATGCTCCGTCATGAGCATCGCGCCCAGCATTTCGCCGGAGCGAACGAGATGGTGGAGATAGGCCTTGCTCCACTGCGCCACGGGCGATGCCGGGTCGAGCGGGGTAAGGTCCTCCGCATATTTGGCGTTGCGAATATTGACCGGACCATCCCAAGTGAAGGCCTGCCCATTGCGGCCAGAACGGGTGGGCAGCACGCAATCAAACATATCCACCCCGCGCTCCACCGCGCCCACCAGATCATCGGGCTTGCCCACACCCATCAAGTAGCGGGGCCGATCAGCGGGCAGTTGATCCGGCGCAAAGTCGAGCGTGGCGAACATAGCCTCCTGCCCTTCCCCCACCGCAAGGCCGCCAATGGCATAGCCATCAAATCCAATCTCTTGCAGGGCATCGGCCGAGCGTTGGCGCAAATCGCGATCAAGCGAGCCTTGCTGAATCCCAAATAAGGCCGCCCGCGCCGCATGGGCGCCGCCTGCGTCAAAGGCATCGCGCGATCGTTTGGCCCAACGCATCGACAGCAGCATCGATTGTTCCGCCACCTCCCGCGCAACGCCATTGGCCGGGCACTCATCAAAGGCCATGACAATGTCAGACCCCAAGAGCCGCTGAATCTCCATCGACCGTTCCGGCGTGAGCATATGGCGGGAGCCATCAATATGGCTGGCAAAGCGCACGCCCTCTTCGGTGATTTTGCGCAGACTGGCCAGACTCATCACCTGATAGCCGCCACTATCGGTCAAAATCGGCCGATCCCACCCCATGAAGCTGTGCAGACCGCCCAGCCTGTCCATCCGCTCTGCCCCCGGACGGAGCATCAGGTGATAGGTATTGCCGAGAATGATATCGGCCCCTGTGGCGCGGACATCGGCGGGCTTCATCGCCTTCACTGTTGCCGCTGTGCCCACGGGCATGAAGGCAGGCGTGCGGATCTCCCCGCGCTGCATGCGGATCGCCCCCGTCCGGGCTTTCCCGTCGGTCGCAGAAATGGCGAAGTCAAAAC
>RFSU01000106.1 GCA_009923795.1 Sphingomonadaceae bacterium | reverse complement strand
AACGATGAGCCTGCATAAGCCCCCTTCCTTTTTGAAATGCATTGGGCACCTAATGTGAAAACGTTGGGACACTACTGACTCAATATGTTAGTTGACCTGCTCCCTAACTGCCGTAACGAGTACTGCCCATTTGGCCTTATTCAACTCTTATCCATCGAACCCCAGCCCGCGGCTGATCTCCGCCGCCGCGTCTTTCAGCGACTGCGTGAGTTCGCGTCGCGACCTAGCATTCAACTGGCCTGTGATGGCAAGTGCACCGATGAATTTGTCAGCTACGCCGTCTGCGCCAAACACGGGCGCCGCGATTATGGTGATGCCTTTGCGGTAGCACCCTTCATCAAAAGCCATGCCACTGTCGCGCACCTGCGCCACTTCGGCCTGCCAGCGCCTAAAGCCCACCGAATTTTGCCAGTGCACCTTGTCGAACGCCTCTTTCAGCTGCGTCGCTGACCAGTCGCCGTAGGCCGCGAGCAATCGCCCCGTTGCGCTTGCCAGCATTGGCACGCGGCGCCCGACGGGAATGTGGATGTGCACGTCGTCGTCATTCTGCGTTGACGCAACCACGACGATGTGGCCCTGGCCGTCGTACACGCTGGCTGTCGCCTTGACACCGAATTTGCGCGCGATATTTTCAAGGTGCCCCTGCGACAACTGGACCATTGCGTCCTTGCCGTGCACTGCGCGTGACAGGGTGAGAAGGCCGAGGCCGAGGGAATATGTCTTGCGCAGCGGATCGAACTGCGCTAGGCCGCCGCCGACCAGCTCGCGCAGTATGTGCAGGCAACTGCTCGGCAGGATGCCCAGGTCACGCGCGATGCGCGAGACGCCATGCGGCTCCCCTACCTTGGCCATGTGAAAAAGAATCTCAATGCCGCGCTTGACGGCGGGCACGGGCCTGATGCTGGGGGACCGCGCGTCATCCTTGGGCTGCGCGACCCGCGTGGAAGGGCGGCGCGTGGCGTCGCTGTTGGCAGGCATGACAATGTTTCTCATCAGGACTTTCCCTAAGTTGGCTGTGACGCGTGCTTTGCGCAAATAGTGCGATCTTAAGGCGTGGCGCGGGTTTGCACTGACTCTGACTGATATTGTCTATGGACAATGATAAAAGCGCATTGACAAAATTTTTAAGAAAATCCTAAACTGGTCTGTAGACAAAAAGCAATCTGGAGAAAACAGATCATGAGCCGACCCGCAAAACCTCTTGACAACTTGCTCATCATTGAGATGGGCAGCGTCGTGCTCGCGCCTTACGCAGCGCAGGTGCTGGCCGACATGGGTGCCGAAGTCGTCAAAGTCGAGCCGATCGCCGGTGACAACACACGCCAGCTCGGCGTGATGCGCAACGCGGGCATGGGCGCACTTTTTCTCAACTGCAACCGTGGCAAGAAAAGCGTTTCGCTCGACCTGAAGCACCCTGACGGCCTGAAGGCCCTGCACCTCCTGACAGGCAAGGCCGACGTCATGCTGCACAACATGCGCGCGGACGCCGCCGAGCGGCTCGGCATCGGCTACACCACGCTGCAAGCTATTAACCCCCGGCTGGTGTACTGCAGCGCCTACGGCTATGGCGCGACGGGCCGCTATGCCGCTAAGCCCGCGTACGACGACGTCATCCAGGCCGGGTGCGGTATGGCTGCGATGCGCGCGCGCATCGACGGCAAACCCTCGTATGCGCCAACCATCGTGGCCGACAAGACCACCGCCCTCTTCGCCGTGATCGGCATCATGGGCGCCTTGATGCGCCGGGGCATCAGCGGACATGGCGAGCAGATGGAGATCGCCATGTTCGAGACCATGGTGCACTACCTCAGCATCGAGCACCTGAACGGCTACAGCTACGATCCGCCCGCTGGCCAGGGCGGCTATGCGCGCCTGCTGAACGACTTTCGCCGGCCGCATGCAACGCTGGATGGCTTCATGGCCGTGCTGCCCTACTCCGCCGGGCAGTGGCGGGCTTTCTTCGGCACGGCCGAACGCCTTGAGGTGCTGGACGACCCGCGCTTTTGCGACGAAGCCGGCCGTACGAAGAACATCAACGCGCTCTACCAGATCGTTGCCGAGGTGCTAGCCACCCGGAGGAACGCGGACTGGGTTGAGCTGTGCACGAATTGGGACATACCGCACTCACCCGTCAACGATATCGACGACCTCGTGGCCGACCCTCACTTGGCCGATGTGGGTTTCTGGCATCACAGCGACCACCCGAGTGAAGGCCCGATGATTTCACCGTCCTTCCCGGTGCGTTATGGCGGCCCCCAAGGCGACGCCACTCCGGCAGGCCCGGCGCCCCAGCTGGGCGAACACACGTTCGAGGTGCTGAAGCGGGCGGGAATGCAGCGCGCTGAGATCGATGAGTTGGTCAAAGCCGGCGTTGCCCGCGTTCCTCAGCCAGCCGCGCCTAACAATGCGCATGCAGAAGGGGCCATCGCGTGAACGGCCTGGCGCATTTCGGTGAACGCTTCAGCCTGGCGGGAAGACGCGTTTTCATCTCGGGAGCCTCCAGCGGCATCGGGCTTCACCTGGCCGGCTTATGCGCTGAAGCAGGTGCGCAGCTGGCGCTGGCCTCGCGCCGCAAGGACCTGCTGGAAAAGGCCGTAGCCGCCTTGAAGCAGCGCGGCGCCACGGCACTGGCGATCGAACTCGACCTGCTGTCATCGGCGTCGATCGCAGACGCGATCGATGCCGCCGAAGCCGGATTCGGCGCGCCCATTGACGTACTCGTCAACAACGCGGGCGTCATACAGCTCGCACGCTTCACCGATCAGACCGAAGCCGACATCGACCGGGTACTGGACACGAACCTGCGCGGCGCGATGCTACTCGCCCAGCACGCGGCGCGCCGAATGATCGCTGCAAAGTGCGCGGGCAACATCATCAACATCGGCTCTGCTGGCGCCTTGCGCGCCGGTTCGTGGACCGGTGCCTACGCAGCCGCAAAGGCCGGCCTGCTGCACCTGACGCAGGTCATGGCCGTGGAGCTGGCGAGCAAGGGCATCCGCGTGAACAGCCTGTGCCCGGGAAACACCGACACCGACATGATTGCCGACCTCAGGGACAATGCCGGCGCCATCATCAAGCGAACACCGCTGGGCCGCTTCGGCCAGCCGGACGACCTGGATGGAGCCTTCCTGCTGCTCGCCTCCGACGCCGGGCGCTACATGACCGGCACCAACATCACGGTTGACGGCGGCCTTACGCTCGCCTGGGTCTGACCCGCCCCACAAGGAAAACAAACGATGAAACTCATGAGAAATATCCTAGGCGCCGCCCTGCTCGCCGTCGTGGCTCACAGCGCATTCGCGCAGGCGTGGCCCACGCAACCCGTGCGTATCGTCGTGCCCTACCCGGCCGGCGGCGCGGTTGACTTCTTGGCCAGGCAATACGCAGCCAAGCTGTCGATCGAACTCCGGCAGACAGTGCTCGTCGACAACCGCGCTGGCGCCGGGGGGCTGATCGGCGCCGACTACGTGGCAAAGGCTAGGCCCGACGGCTACACGCTGGTGCTGGGCACCAACAGCTCACACGCCATCGCGCCTTCGGTCGTAAAGAAGATGCCCTATGACCCAGTCAATGATTTCGCGCCGGTGTCGTTGCTGGCCGTGACACCCTATGTGGTCGTGGTCAACCCGGAGGTACCGGCAAAGACGCTGGCTGAGCTCATCGCCCTTGCGAAATCGAAGCCCGACACGCTCGCTTTCGGCTCGGCCGGCTCCGGCACCACGCCCCACCTGGCTGGCGAGCTGTTCAGCACCATGACGGGCGTGAAAATGCGGCATATCCCATACAAGGGCAGCGGCCCGATGGTGAACGACCTGCTTGGCGGGCAGATACAGCTGGCCTTTGACAACTCCGCGATGTCGCAGATCAAGGCAGGCAAGCTGCGCGCGCTGTCGGTCACGGGCTCGCACCGGTTGCCCAGCCTTCCCGATGTGCCCACGCCGGCCGAAGCAGGGCTGCCGGGCTACGAAGTGCTGGGCTGGTTCGGGTTGTATGCGCCGAAGGGCACCCCGAACGACATCGTTGCGCTGCTGGCACGCGAGACGCGCAAGATCATGGCCATGCCCGACCTGGTCGAGCGCATCACCGGCTTCGGCCTGACTGCGCGCCCGATCGCGCAGGCGGAGTTCAACGCGTTTCTTGTGTCGGACACGGCTAAATGGGCCAATGTCGTCAAGGACGCCAACGTGCAGTTGGAGTGATCCAATGAACACCATCGTCGACATCCATGCGCATGTGCTGTTCCCTGAAGTGATGGGGTTGTGCGGCGCGGCCGGTCCGGAGATGGGCGATGACAACGGCGTGCCGTTTTTCCGCTCGGCCGAATATGTGCTTACGAACGTCAAGTTCGCCAACTCGCCGTTTTCCGACCTGAAGCTGCGGCTGGCCGCGATGGACAGCTTCGGCATTGACCACCAGATATTGTCGCCGAATCCGCTGACCTATTTTCTGGCGCAGCCGGTAGAACTCGGCGAATCTTTCGCGCGCGCTCAAAACGACGCAATGGCCGCCGTCGTGCGCGCGTATCCGGCGCGGCTCTCGGGCCTTGCCCAACTGCCGATGCAATCGGTGGACGGCGCCGTCCGCGAACTGGAACGCTCGGTGAAGGAGTTGAAGCTCGTCGGCGCGCAGATTGCCAGCGACATAGATGGCAAAGTGATCTCCGATCCGTTATTCGATCCTTTGTGGCAGGCCTTCGAGCGCTTAGACGTGCCTGTAATCGTGCATCCGGGGACTGCGGGCGCCGAACGCCCCGCGGGCCAGCGGGAAGCCATGCGCGAGTTTGATCTGGACATCGTCATCGGCTTCGCGGCAGATGAGACCGCGTCCGCCGCCCACCTGCTGTTTGGCGGTGTTCTAGACCGGCACCCCGGGCTGCGCGCCGTAATTCCACACGCCGGCGGTACGGCGCCGTGGCTAAAGGGCCGGATGCGCACGGCGATGGAGCGTAGGCCATGGGCCAAGGGCAAATACAGCCGCGGCTTTACTGAGCTGTGGAATCAGATGGCATTCGACTGCCTTGTCGGCACCGATGAGGCCTTGAAATTCCTGGTGGAAACCGAAGGCGCGCACCGCGTGATGCTGGGCAGCAACTTTGCTGGCTGGGATCAGGAAAGCGGTGTAGTTGCGCGTGTGAAAAGCCTTGGTCTCTCGCCCGCCACCGAGAAGGCCGTGCTGGGCGAGAGCGCCATCGCATATTTCAAGCTTCCTATCTGACTGCAAAACAACTTCAGGAGACATCTATGAAGAAACTGATCGCCCAAGCCCTGCTGGGAATCGGCGCGCTGGCGCTGTGCACCGCCGCATCGGCGCAGGCCTGGCCCTCCAGGCCAATCCTTCTCATCGTGCCATGGGCCGCTGGTGGAGCGACTGACATCGCAGCGCGCACGCTTGCGGCCAGGCTCCAAGAATCGCTCGGCCAGCCTGTGCTTGTGGAGAACAAGACAGGCGTGAATGGCAGCATCGCTACGGAATTCGTGGCGCAAGCGGCGCCAGACGGCTACACAGTGCAAATCGGCGGCATTTCGCTGGCGATCAACCAGTACGTCTACACTAATCTGCGCTTTGACCTAGCGCGCGACCTGCAGCCCGTTGCCATGCTCGCAGGCAACGACAACGTACTTCTGGTGCCCGCGGGCTCGGCGGCCAGGTCGGTGGCCGACCTGGTGCGGCAGATCAAGGCCAGGGGCGCGGCCAGCAACTATGCATCCGCCGGCATCGGTGCGTCCACGCACCTTACGGCCGAGCTCTTCAAAATGGTGAACGGGCTTGAGGCTACGCACATTCCGTTCAAGGGCAGTTCTCCAGCACTGGTAGAACTGGGCTCGGGCCGGGTGGAGTTCATGTTCGACAACATCGCGCCCACGCTGCCCCTTATCAAGTCCGGCCGAATCAGGCCGCTGGCGGTAACGGGTGCCACGCGCAATGCGCTGTTGCCTGACATCCCGACGCTCAAGGAGTTGGGAATGGACGTGGAAGTCACCTCATGGACCAACGTGATGGTGCCGGCGAAGACCCCGCGTGCCATCGTCGACCGGCTGAATGCGGAGGTCAACAAGGCGCTTGTTGCGCCCGACCTGCAGGCCCGCTTCGCGCAGGCCAGTCTCACGCCGATCATCGCCACACCCGAGCGCGCCGCGGAAGTGATGCGTAACGAGCTCATCAAGTGGCAGCCGGTAGTCAGGCGCGTCAACATCAAAGCGGAATGACCCATCCAATGGATACGCCGCAAGACGAGGCTGGTGCACTGCAGGCATTCCGCGAGGAGGTTCGCGCCTTCATCCAGGCAAATCTGCCGCTGGAGTTGCGCGAAAGGGTGGAACGCGGCTGGGGCTTCCTTAGCAAGGAAGACTATGTTTTCTGGCAGAAGCGGCTGCAGGCCCGTGGGTGGGGCGCGCCGGGCTGGCCGTTGGAGCACGGCGGCACCGGCTGGACCGCGGCACAGCGGCAGGTCTACGAAGACGAGTCTGCCCTGGCCTGCTGCCCGCGCACCCAGCCGCAGAACGTCAAGATGATCGGGCCGATCCTGTGCGCCTATGGCAGTGAACACCAGCGCCGCCGCTTCCTTCCAGGCATCCTGAGTGGCGACGAGTGGTGGTGCCAGGGCTATTCAGAGCCCGGCGCTGGCTCTGACCTAGCTTCCCTGCGGACCCGCGCCGTTCTCGCCAGCGATGACGCGGGTGAACACTACCGCGTCTCGGGTCAGAAAATGTGGACCTCGCTCGCGCACTGGGCCGACTGGATGTTTTGCCTCGTGCGCACGGACACCGGCGGACGGCCGCAAGAAGGAATCACATTCCTGCTTATCGACATGAAGTCGCCGGGCGTGACGGTACGTCCCGTAATAACGCTGGACGGCGCGCACCATACCAACGAGGTTTTCCTTGACGGCGTGCGTGTTCCGGTAAAAATGCGCATCGGCGAAGAGGGCCGCGGCTGGACCTATTCCAAGGCCCTGCTCGCGCATGAGCGCGCGGGCATCGCCGAGCTAGGTCGCTCGCGCGAGCGTCTTGGCCGTCTGAAGCGCCTTGCAATCGACCCCGCTGTTAACGGCGGCCACCTGGCGGGCGACGCAGTTTTCAAGGCTAAGGTGACAGCACTGGAGATCGAGATCATGGCGGCCGAAGCCAGCACGCTAAGGCTCATGTGACCCGCCGGCGCATCGCCGGCATTGCCTTCGCTGCTCAAGCTGCGAGGCTCCGAGATCACGCAACGGGCCGGCGAATTGCTGGTGGAAGCGCTAGGCCCGCACGCGCTGCGTTATGACATCGCGCAGGCTCGCAGCACGGCGCGCAATGACGACCCGCTCCCCTCCTACGCCACAGGCCGCGTGCCAGAATTTCTCGCGCAACGCTCGTTCACCATCGCGGGCGGGACGAGCGAAGTGCAGCGCAACATCATCGCGAAAGTCCTCTTTCAGGACTGACGGCCACAAGCCAAGAAGGAGACACACATGGACTACCAGCACATCCTTTACGACTACCAGGCGGGGCGCGCACGCGTCACGCTCAACCGGCCCGAAAAGCGCAACGCGCTGTCGGGTCTGGCGCTGAAAGAACTGCACCATGCCCTTTGGCGCGCGGACGAGGACAACCGTGTGCACTGCGTTATTCTGGCTGGCGCGGGCAAGGACTTCTGCTCCGGCTACGACCTAAACCATTACAAGAGCGCAGAGGCGGGTGCGCAAGAGGAGCGGCGAGGTCACCAGAGTTTTGATGACGACGCCTGGCATCTGGAACGCTCGCTGGACCAGCGCATGCCCCTTTTTGACATGCACAAGCCCACCATCGCGCAGGTGCACGGCCGTTGCCTGGCGGGCGGCACCGACCTGGCTCTGCTGTGCGACATGGTTATTTGCACTGACGACGCGCAGTTCGGCTTCCCAGCACTGCGCAGCCAGGGCTCGCCGCCCAACCACATGTGGCTCTATCACCTCGGACCGCAATGGGCCAAGCGCCTGCTGCTGACGGGGGACTCCCTCATGGGCGTGGACGCCGCCGCGCTCGGGCTGGCGCTCAAATCCGTGCCCGCGGAGCGGCTCGCCGCGGAGGTCGATGCGCTGGCCGACCGGCTGGCGAGCGTCGACACCGACCTGCTCACCG
>RFSU01000105.1 GCA_009923795.1 Sphingomonadaceae bacterium | reverse complement strand
TTGTTTTCATCATGTAAGCGCCTGACCCATTTAAACCTGAGATAATCAGCGCGCTATGTCAGTGCAGGGTGCGCCGCGACAACTGCACAAGCCCTGTAATTGGTCACTATTAGATATTCTAATCTATTTTATCAGCTAAATGAAAAGCTCGGCTGCCGCATCGATAATGGCATCTGCATCCAACCGATAGGTGCGGTACAGATCCGGCAAATCACCCGTTTGGCCAAAGCTGTTAATCCCCAGCGGGCTGACCCGCATGCCGCGCACAGCGCCCAACCAAGAAAGCGCTCCCGGTGAACCATCAATCACCGTGACCAGCCCTGCCCCCGGCGCAAGCGCCGACAGCAGATGCTCCGCATGACAGCCCATCAGTTGCCCATCAACCCAGCGCGAGGCATGCCGCTGAGACCAGTCCCGATGAAGCAAATCTGGCGACGTGACGTTAAGCAAGCCAATGCCGGGAATGTCTTCTGCCAATTGTTCCCAAGCGCTCAACACTTCGGGCGCGATTGCCCCGGTAAAGACAAGCGCGGCATCCGCCTGCGGCCCGGGCTTACGCAGCCAATAACCGCCCTTGAGCGCATCACCCTGCCAATCGTCATTCTCGCGCGACATTTGCGGAATGACCCGCGTGCTGAGGCGGATATAAACAGAGCTGCCATCCGGTTGCTGCATATAGTCAAAGGCCCAGCGCATCACCAAGGCGACTTCATCGGCCCAAGCTGGCTCAAAATAGGCCAGATTGGGCTGACCCATGCCGATGAGCGGCGTGTTGATGGATTGGTGCGCCCCGCCCTCTGGCCCCAATGTCAGGCCCGATGGTGTCCCGACAAGCAGGAAGCGCGCATCGGAATAACACCCATAATTCAGCGCATCGAGGCCACGCGCAATGAACGGATCATAGACCGTCCCAATGGGGATAAGGCGCGTACCGAAATGCGGCCCAGCCAGCCCAAGGGAGGTGAGCGCGAGGAAAAAGTTGTTCTCCGCAATGCCGAGTTCCATATGTTGGCCCGCGGCATGGCCATCCCATTTCTGCGCGGATGGGATTTTGGCGGCCCGAAAAACGTCGACTGTTTCTGATCGGCGAAACAGCCCGCGCTGATTGACGAACGCACCTAAATTCGTCGTTTGCGTCACATCGGGTGCTGTCGTCACGATCCGGTCGGCCAAAGGCGCGTCGGACTTTGCGAGATCAAGAAGGATGTTGCCAAAAGCCGCCTGTGTCGATTGCGCGTCGGAAGCCGGAACAGGCAAATGGTCTGGCACGGGAATAAGCGGGGCATCCCAGTCGCGCGGCTTGTGGGCCAGCGGGCTATTGGCCACAAAATCCCGCAACAACGCCGCTTGATTGTCCCCAAGGCCGCCATAAGGGGCCCATTCTGAACCTTCGGCAATGCCAAGACTGGTGCGCAATTGGTCAATCTGGCCGGGGTTCATCATGCCGGAATGATTGTCCTTATGCCCGGCCAGCGGCAGGCCATAGCCCTTGACCGTATAGGCGATGAACAAGGTCGGCTGATCATCCTGCACCCCGTCAAAGGCCTCGATCAGGCTTTCGATGCAATGGCCACCCAAATTGGTCATCAAATGGGCAAGGCCCGCATCGTCAAAGCTTGCGATCAGCGCGGCGACATCGGGGCCACTGCCCAGATCGGCCATCAGCCGTTCCCGCCAAGCGGCTCCCCCCTGATAGGTGAGGGCTGCAAATTCGGCATTGGGGCAATTATCGATCCAGTCGGCAATCGCCGCCCCACCGGGCCGGGCAAAAACCTCTTGTTGCAGCTTGCCATGCTTCAAGGTGACAACACGCCAGCCGCACGTTTCAAAAATATCGTCAAAGCGCCGGAACATCCGGTCTGCCGTCGTGCTGTCCAGCGACTGCCGATTATAGTCAACGACCCACCAGGAATTTCGGATATCGTGCTTATAGCCCTCAATCAGGCATTCATAGATATTGCCTTCATCCAGTTCCGCATCGCCCATCAGCGCGATCATGCGCCCGGCATCCTGCTCTTCCATTTGACCATGGGCGATCAAATAGTCCTGCACCAGGCTGGAAAAGGCAGTGATGGCAACACCAAGGCCGACAGACCCCGTTGAAAAATCGACAGGGATTTTATCCTTTGTCCGCGACGGATAGCTTTGCGCGCCACCAAGGGCCCGAAAGCGTTGCAACTGCTCCAGCGACTGATTGCCCAACAGATAATGGATCGCCTGCAAGACAGGGCCTGCGTGCGGCTTCACCGCCACCTTATCCTGAGGGCGCAGCGCGTGAAAATAGAGCGCCGTCATGATTGCGGTCATCGAGGAGCAGCTTGCCTGATGCCCCCCGACTTTCAGGCCATCGCGCTTCTCACGAATATGGTTGGCATTATGCACCGTCCAAGACGATAGCCAGCGCAAGCGCGTGTCCAGCGCTTCAAGGGCTGAAACTAAGTCAGCGCGGGCATCCGCAATCTTCTTCGCCATAGCAAAACTCCAACGAGCAATTTTTTGACAGATAGCGGCCAACCCCGCAGCATGTCCTTGCAATCTCTTGTTAGAAATGCTTCTAATTTAGCAGATTAAGTCATAAACTTTTATGTAAGAAGCAGATTATGCCAAATTTTTTACCAGACGCGATTGACCAGAAAATCCTTGAGGCACTTCAGGCCGATGGTCGCATCACCAATCAAGAGCTGGCCGATCAAATTGGCCTCTCCCCCAGCCCCTGCCTGAGGCGCGTTCGCCAGCTAGAGACGGCAGGCATCATCTCGCGTTATGTCGCGCTGGTTGATCCTGAAGCTTTAGGCCTCAGCGTCTCGGCCTTTGTGCGTGTGCGCCTTGACCAGCAGGATGACCGCCACCTTGAAACCTTTGAGACGGCCGTTTCGCAATTCCCGCAGGTTATGGAATGCTATTTGATGACGGGAGAGGCCGATTATCAGCTGCGCGTTCTCGTGAAGTCCCTCACACAATTTGAAGACTTCCTGCGCCACAGCCTAACTCGCGTTCCGGGCGTCGCCAATGTGACGACCAGCTTTGCCCTGCGCCCCGTCATTTACAAGACTGCATTGCCAACGCTAGACACGCCCTAAAGAGAAGTGAGGGGCATATGACTGACGCATCGCAGGCCGGCGCAATGCCGCCATCATCCGCACATGAACTGAGCCGCAGCCTTAAGCCGCGCCATGTGTCGATGATCACTTTTGGCGGCATTATTGGTGCGGGGCTGTTTGTCGGCTCTTCAACCGCGATCAGCACAATCGGCCCGGCCGCCGTGCTCAGCTATGCCCTTGCGGGCTTTCTCGTCCTGCTTGTCATGCGGATGATCTCGGAAATGGCCATGGCGCTCACGGGCGTGCAAACCTTCCCAGACTTTGCCCGCGTCGGCGTCGGCAATTGGGCCGGTTATTTGGTGGGCTGGCTGTACTGGTATTTCTGGGTCGTTGTGATTGCGATTGAAGCCATTGCCGGGGCCAAGATCATCAACGGCTGGTTTCCCCAATTTGATGTGTGGGAAATCGGCGTTGCGCTGATGGCGATATTGACCGGAGTGAACCTCTTATCGGCTAAATCCTATGGCGAGTTTGAGTTTTGGTTTGCCTCAACCAAAGTCGTTGCCATTCTTGTCTTCATCCTCATCGCGGCGGCTTATGCCATGGGTTTCACCGCCCCGGCTGGGCCAACCTTTGCCAATCTGACCGCGCATGGTGGCTTTGCGCCGCAAGGGATTGCCGTGATTTTTGCAGGGGTTGCAACCACGATTTTCTCACTCTGCGGCGCTGAAATCGCAACGCTGGCTGCTGCTGAATCCGAAGCGGGATCAAAGACGATCGCTCGCATGACCATTTCTGTGTCGACGCGCATCTTGATCTTTTTTGTTCTGTCGATCCTGATGATTGTTTCGGTTGTTCCCTGGACTGAGATTGAACCCGGCACATCGCCCTTTGCTCAGGCGCTCCGCGTTATGGGCTATCCGGCGGCTGACCTCATCATGAACGGCATTGTTCTGGTGGCGGTTCTTTCCTGCCTGAATTCAGGGATTTACATCACTTCGCGCGCCATGTTCGGGCTGGCGAAAAACGGCGATGCCCCGCAATCTTGCGTGAAGCTCAGCACGTCTAAGGTACCGGCACGGGCGATCTTGATCGCCAGCCTGTTCAGCTATGGCGCTCTGGCAGCGGCCGTATTCGCGCCTGACCGGGTGTTCAACTTCCTTGTCACCTCCTCCGGTGCCATCATGCTGTTCATCTATATGATCATCGCGGCGGCCCAACTTCGGCTGCGCGAAAAGCTGGAGCGGGAAGCGCCAGAGCGCTTGCAGGTGAAGATGTGGCTCTACCCTTATGGCACTTGGGCCGCCCTTGCGGGCATGGCGGGTGTCCTCTTGCTGATGGGCTTGTCCGAAAAGCATGCAATGGAGCTTTGGGCGAGCGTGATAGTCACCGTTGCATTTCTGATCAGCTATTGGGTGAAGTGCCAAGTGCAATCTAAATCCAATGCATAAACGACTGCCGATCAGAATTTTCCGATCGCAACATTCTTTTCAATCGCGATGAGACCGATCTGCATTGCATAAGACCTTAAATGCCTGATGCTGGAGCCGCATAATGACCCTAGAAAATGATCCTCTTGCCGCCCTTTGGATGCCCTTTACGTCGAACCGCGCTTTCAAAGCGGCGCCTCGCCAGCTCAAAGCGGCAAAGGATATGCACTATACCGCCGATGATGGCCGCCAGATCTTAGACGGCACAGCAGGTCTTTGGGCCGTCAATGCGGGTCATTGCCGCCCGTCCATTGTTGAGGCGATCCAGAAGACAGCTGCCGAGCTCGATTATGCCCCGCCCTTCCAATTGGGCCACCCCCTCTCCTTTGAGCTGGCGTCGCGCGTTTCCGCCATGATGCCCCAGGGTTTAGATCGGATTTTCTTCACAAACTCAGGCTCTGAATCGGTTGATACCGCGCTCAAAATCGCGCCCCGTGGGCAGGGCTCAAGAACGCGGCTGATCGGCCGCGAGCGTGGCTATAATGGCGTTGGCTTTGGCGGGATTTCCGTTGGCGGCATCGTGAACAACCGCCGCCAGTTCGGGACATTGCTGACCGGTGTGGATCACCTACCCCACACCCACAATCTTGAGCATAATGCCTTTTCCAAAGGCCGTCCCCAATGGGGCGCGCACCTTGCCGATACACTGGAATCGATTGTTGCTCTCCATGGCGCAGAAACAATTGCGGCCGTCATCGTTGAGCCGATGGCCGGGTCAACCGGCGTTCTCGTGCCGCCTATCGGCTATCTCGAAAAGCTGCGTGAAATTACAACCAAGCATGGCATCCTCCTGATTTTTGATGAAGTCATCACAGCATTCGGCCGTGTCGGCGGTGCGACAGCATCTGGCACGCTGGGCGTGACGCCAGATATGATCACAATGGCCAAGGGCCTAACCAATGCCGCCGTGCCGATGGGCGCGGTTGCGATCAGCCGCCACATCCATGATGGCGTGGTAGATGGCAGCCCGGATGGGATTGAGCTGTTCCATGGCTACACCTATTCCGGCCACCCGCTGGCCGCCGCCGCCGGGCTTGCGACACTCGACGTGTATAAATCCGAAGGACTGTTTGAGCATGCCGCCTCGCTCCATGGCTATTGGGAAGACGCGGTGCACAGCCTGAAGGGCAAAAGGCACATTATTGACGTGCGCAATATGGGCATTGTCGCCGGGATTGAGCTTGAACCCCGCCCCGGCGCCCCGACCAAGCGCGCAATGGAATTATTCCACAAATGCTTTGATAACGGGCTTCTCGTTCGCGCGACTGGCGATATTATTGCGCTGTCTCCGCCACTTATCTTGCAAAAGAGCCATATCGATGAAATGGTCGGTCGCATTGCGGAGTTGGTAGAAACCATTGATTAAGGCCATGACATGACCGTCGCTGATCTGATCCAAAGCAACATTGGCCTCTATTCGGCCTTGTTCTTCTTCTTTTTGCTGGGGGTCGAACTGGCGGCGATCAAGCTGTGGCGCGCGCGCGGAAAAATGCCGGCCAAAGATGCGCTGACGGGCATCACAACGGGACTGCTGAGCGATCCGATTAATGGCTTTTCAGCCTTTATCACACTCGGCATTTTGGCCGCTGTTGCGCCCTTTCAGGTGCAGAGCATCCCGATTACGTTGGGCAGTTTTCTGCTGTGTTTCTTCCTCGATGATTTGCGCTTTTACTGCCATCATCGCGTCGCGCATCGTTGCCGCTGGGTTTGGGCCATGCATGTCGTGCACCATAGCAGCGAAGAATATAATCTGGCGGTCGCCCTGCGTCAGGGGTGGACCAAGCATTTCACCGGGACGATGCTCTTCAAAATTCCGCTGGTGCTTATCGGCTTTGATCCCGTCATGGTCACGGTGTGCGGCGTGCTCAACGCCACCTATCAATTCACCTTGCATACCGAGACGGTCAAGAAACTCCCCCGCTGGGTTGAGTTTCTCTTCAACACGCCGTCGCATCACCGGGTGCATCACGCCAATAACCCGCGCTATCTTGATGCCAATTATGCCGGAACCTTCATTATTTGGGATCGTCTGTTCGGCAGCTTTGTGGCGGAAGATGATGCGGAAAAGCCAGTTTATGGACTGGTTAAAAACCTAAAAACATTCAATATTTTGAAGGTCTTATCGCACGAATATATCGGCATTGCGAAAGATGCGAGCACGCCCGGCCTCTCGCTGTGGCAGCGCTTCTGCTATGTTTTTGCGCCGCCGGGGTGGAGCCATGATGGATCGCGGCTGACCTCAGAAGATATTAAGCGGGCAGCAGGACTAGGCATAGCCCCCGCAGCGACGCCCGCCGGATAATGCCAATCCATTACGCCCTAACCGACGCTCTGGTCGCGCTTGTGGCGATCTGGGGCGCGTGGAGGCTAGTGAGCACGCACAAGACCATAGCGGCGTTCGGCCTTGCCCTATTCGGGCTTGCAGGCGTGATTGGGACGATCCGCATCACCAGCGGCCTGATTGAGCCTCTGGCCGCAGCCCACAAAATGGCCTCGCAATTGGGTGGCCTTGCCGGCCTATCGCTGCTTTTATGCCAAATCTTGCACGACACAGGCTGGAGGGTCGGAAAGCGCGTCAGCGTCTCTGCCGCCATCCTTGTTGCGGCACTGGGCGCGATATTCCCTATGGCTGGGGCCATTCTATTTGGTGTGATGCTGGTTGCCGCCCTCGCCTTCTTCCTAAAGGTGCGGAGCCCTATTGCTGCACTCGGCTTTGCCCTGATGCTAATCAACATGGTCTTTGTGCGCCAATCCGCCCTTTTGGGGCCGGATGTCAGCTGGCATCTTTATCATATTCTCGTTTCGGCTTGGCTCGTATGTGTGGCTTGGACACTAAGCGCGCCCTCACCCTCCCGATTGCGGTCATAGCGCCTAACCGGTCAGAACGATCTTCCCGACATGACGTTTGCTCAAAAACGCTTCTTGCGCCGCCACAATATCAAATAGGCCATAGGTTGCGGCAATGCAGGGCTTGATCTCTTTGCGCTCAATATATCCAATCAAATTGGGAAAAACCTGAGGATCGAGAACAGTGCAGCCGATGAGACGCAGGTCCTTAAGATAGAGCGTCCGCAGGTCCAGATCGACCATAGGCCCAGCTATGGCCCCGGCAACGCCATAGCGCCCGCCCTGTTTCAAACTGTTGAGGATGCTGCCAAATTGCGCCCCGCCCACGCTATCGACGGCGGCATCGAAATAATCTGCGCCAAAAAGAGCGGCCAAATCCGCATCACGCGAAACCACCTGATCCGCGCCCAAGGCCTGCACGGCTTGCGCCTTATCCGCACCCGCCATCGCCACCACATGGGCCCCACGCCTTTTAGCGAGCTGCACCGCGGCAGAGCCCACGCCGCCCGAAGCCCCTGTGATCAAAACCCGCTCTCCCGCGGCCAATCCAACTCGTGTCAGCATATTTTCAGCGGCGGAATAAGCGCATGGGAAACTCGCCAGCTCCACATCGCTTAAATCACTGTCGATCCGATGGGCGTGAAGGGCCGGAACACGGGCATAATCGGCAAAGCCGCCATCCACTTCGGAGCCGAAATAGCGCACATCATAAGGCCCTAGC
>RFSU01000104.1 GCA_009923795.1 Sphingomonadaceae bacterium | reverse complement strand
GACATATCAAGCCCGCCGTAGATATAGAGCTGCTTGAAGGTGTCAGACCCATAGCGGCTATATTCTTTCATCCGCTTGACGGCTGCTGCTTCCATGCATGACATGATCAGGCTGCCCAATTTACCCCCGCCTATGGCGTCAAAGGCGCACGTAATGCCTGTTTCAACCAAGGCCGCTGTCAGATCATCGGCAAAGCTCTCCCGCGAGGAATCAAAAACATATTGGGCGCCCTGTCCCTTGAGCAGATCGACCTGAGCCTGACTGCGCACGACGTTGATGAGGGGCATGGAATCCGCAAGACATATGCGGTTTAGCATCTGACCAAGGTTGGACGCCGCCGCCGTATGGACGAGGCCGGCATGGCCTTCCCGGCGCACGGTTTCAACAAATCCCAACGCCGTGAGCGGATTGACGAAGCAGGATGCGCCATCGCGGGGGTCTGTGCCGTCTGGCAAGGGCATGCACATCTGCACCGGCAGGGTGCGATATTGAGAATACATCGCCCCACCGAGAACGGCGACCATCTTTCCGACGAGCGCCTGAGCTTCGGGAGAATCGCCCGCGGCAATAACAAGTCCAGACGCCTCATTGCCGATGGGCATGGCCTCCCCCACACGGCCAGCCATGGCCCGCATTCCCGCTGGGGGAATGTCTGCCTCAACCGCGGGATGGCCATTTTTCTGTGTCGCGCGTGCTGTCGACATATCAGCAGCACCGACGAGCAGCCCAAGATCAGAAGGGTTGATTGGCGCGGCAAGAACCTTCACCACAACCTGGTCTGCGGTTGGCGGCGTGACTGAGCCTTCTGCAAGAGAAAGCTCCAAACGCCCCTCTGGGGTAACCAACGTCAGCATTTTCAGATTATTAGTCGGCAGGTCAGCCATTTTACTCTCCATTTTTCTGATAAGATGAACCATCGCTAACCCTTTGGTCGCTTTCCGACAATAGCGCGCATTTCAATAAAGGCGTTGCAGACCGTTATGAGTGACAGAGCCGATTAGCGGTTCAGAAAGCTCGTAACCAGCAAAGGATGTCCGCTATCTCTATCATTGGGCGTTTTTTTGACCGCAATCGTGCTGATGGTGGGACAAATAGGCTCATGGAACGGCCATTTTTTCAATATTGCATTGCCATCGGTGCATTTTCCCTCAGCCTTGGCATCCGCTTTCAATTTGCCGATATTCTGCCCACAGGCTTGCCCTTAATCACATTTATGCCCGCCATTATTCTTGTGGCCTATTTTGCAGGCCCCGGCCCAGCGTGCCTCACTGCCATATTGAGTGGTATCGCCGGGTGGCGTTTTTTTGTCGCAAGCCATGGTGAGGTTGACAGCGAAAGAGCCGTCTTCATCGGGCTGTTTTTCTACATTGCTTTCGTGGTTGCCGCATTGGGAACAATCCAAATGCTCAGGCAAACAGCGCTTACCTTAGAACGAGAGCGATCCAAAAATGCCTCTCTCGCGGACCATAGGGCGTTTCTATATCGAGAACTTCAGCACCGGGTCGCCAACAACATGGCCTTCTTGTCGGCGATCCTGTCGATGCAGAAATCAGCATCACGACAGCAATCCCGGGATATCGATAGCATTTTGGATGATGCGATCCGCCGGATCAGACTATTTTCCAACATCCACCGCAGACTTCATGATCCAGAGAGCGAGAACCAGTCACTCGACGAGCATTTTCGGTCACTTTTTGATGATTTGGTAAATGCGTCAGGTGCCGAAAACATCTCCTTGCAAATCAACACCAATGGACTGCGGCTTCCTGGGGAAACCCTAACGACATTGTCGCTTTTAGCCGTGGAGTTGATGACAAACGCAATCAAACACGCCTTTATCGGCCGAACCGAGGGCACTTTGACACTCTGGCTCGGCCCCGAGGGGCAAGAGATTATCTTGATCGTCTCAGATGATGGAATTGGCAAAGCGGAAGGGTGCGGGCTGGAACCCGGATTGGGATACACAATTATTGAGGCATTGTGCGAACAGCTGGGTGCCAGCCGAAAAACGCATATACACAATGGAATGCATGTCGAAGTCCGCTTCCCCGCACTCAATTGAGCGGCCTATTGATCCGTTTATACAGGCTTGCGCACTGCCCGTCTGGACTTAAAGAAAAAACACGACTCAAATTACCATCTCATAGGAGACGACCATGGCCGACGCCTTTATCATCGATGCATGCCGAACCCCCCGGGGCATCGGAAAGCCGGGCAAAGGAGCCCTGTCCCATCTTCATCCGCAGCATTTGGCCGCGACTGTCCTCAAGGCGCTGAAAGAGCGCAATAATCTGAAGACAGAAGATGTGCAGGACGTCATCTGGTCAACCTCAACCCAAAAGGGCAAGCAGGGCGGCGATCTTGGCCGCATGGCAGCGCTTGACGCCGGCTATGACATTCGCGCCTCGGGCATGACGCTGGACCGCTTCTGCGGCGGCGGCATCACATCGGTTAATCTGGCAGCAGCCACCATCATGTCCGGCATGGAAGATCTTGTCGTCGCGGGCGGCACAGAAATGATGAGCTACACCCAAACGATTGGCGCGGAAGAAGCCAATGCTGGGATTAAGCCGCTCGGCATGGGCTCAGGCAATATGCACCTGATGAAAATCCACCCGCAGTCACATCAGGGCGTATGCGGCGATGCCATTGCTGCGCGCGAAGGCATCACGCGCGACGTGGTCGACCAGCTGGGTTATGACAGCCAAGTCAAAGCCAAGAAGGCCATTGCCGAAGGAGCGTTCAACAAATCTTTGGTGACCGTCTATAACGAAGACGGCTCCGTGGCTTTGGATCATGAAGAGTTTCCCCGCCCTGAAACAACGCTTGAAGGGCTGTCGCAGCTAAAGGCCTCTTTTGATGGCATGGCCGATTTCGATCTGGGCGGCGGCATGAGCTTTCGCAAGCTGATCCAAATGAAATACCCCGATCTCAATTGGTCAGGCGTGCACCATGCGGGCAACAGCTCTGGCGTGGTTGATGGCGCAGCTGGCGTTTTGCTGGCATCCAAAGAATATGCCCAGAAAAATGGCCTGAAGCCGCGTGCGCGCGTTGTCGCTTTTGCCAATGAAGGTGATTGCCCGACATTGATGCTCAACGCCCCCGTACCGGCCGCGAAAAAGGTTCTGGCGCGTGCTGGCCTGACGGTTGATGATATTGACCTTTGGGAAATCAACGAAGCCTTTGCTGTTGTCGCCGAAAAGTTCATGCGCGACCTCAATCTTGATCGCAGCAAGGTCAATGTGAATGGCGGCGCCTGCGCGCTCGGCCACCCCATTGGCGCCACGGGCTCAATCCTGATTGGCACTGTTCTGGATGAGCTGGAGCGCCGCAATCTGAAGCGTGGCCTTGTCACCATGTGCGCCGCTGGCGGCATGGCCCCTGCCATCATTATTGAACGCGTTTGACGACCCAATATCGCGCTGCAGTCTGCACTGCCCTTGACGGCCCCATGGCCGTCAAGGTGCAGCTGCTCGACGCACGCGCCCTTGCCGCCGATGAAGTCCGCATCGCGGTTCGTGCGGCAGGCGTTAACTTTCCAGATCTTTTGATGACACGCGGCGGTTACCAATTGCGGCCTGACCCGCCTTTTGTGCCGGGCATGGAAATTGCGGGTGATGTCATCGAAGTCGGGGCGACTGTTACCGACTTTGCGCCCGGTGACCGTGTCATGGCGCAGCTGCGCCTGACCGGGTTTGCAGAACAAGCAATTGCGTCCACTGCCAGTGTCTGGCCGCTGCCAGACGCGTTCAGTTATGAAGAGGGCGCGACTTGGTTTGTCGCCGCAACAACGGCTTGGCATGGCCTTCATGATAAAGCCCAAATTCAACCCGGCGAGACCCTTTTGGTGCTGGGTGCTGGCGGCGGCGTTGGCATGGCGGCCGTCCAATTGGGCGTTCATATGGGCGCGCAAGTTATTGGGATTGCCTCAACCGATGAGAAATGCGCCGCTATTGAGCACGCGGGTGCGAAGGCTGCATTCCGTTCTGACGACCCAAAGTTAGTCGAGGCGATTAAGGCAGCGACTGGAGATGTAGGCGTGCAGGTCATTTACGACCCAGTTGGCGGTCCGCTCGCGCTTGCGGCAACGCGCACCTTTGGCTGGGGTGGACGCTATCTCATTGTTGGTTTTGCCAGTGGAGAGATCCCCAAATTCCCGGCAAATCATGCGCTGATCAAGGGCTATAGCATCATGGGCCTGCGGGCTGGAGAGGCCGTGCGGCGCGACCCAAAATTGGGCAAAGTAACGCGTGCGGCACTCGCCCAGCTTGCCAAGGAAGCTGTCATGCGCCCGGTAATTTCGCACCGCTTCACACTGGAAGAAGCGGGCGACGCCCTGCTGGCGCTGGATCACAGAGCCGTGATTGGTCGGGCGGTAATCCTGCCATGAGCCATCCCCCCATTGCCTTTAAAATCCTCACCGCCGCGCAATGGGCGCAGTTTCAGGCCGATGGTGTCTTTGCAGGTGCACCCGTAGATCTGGCCGATGGCTATATCCACCTTTCAACAGCGGATCAGCTGCAAGGAACGCTGGATAAGCATTTTGCCGGCCAGAGCGGACTGGTCATTGCAGAAATTGATTTGGTACCCCTGCGCGACACCATCCGCTGGGAAGTCTCTCGCGGGGGCGCGCTCTTTCCGCATATTTATGGCCCCCTGCCCTTGAGCGCAGTTTTAGCCTCCCGAGACGCCTAGGCGTTTCGATGCGCGGCAAGATATCGCGTGCCGCCAAGGGCAATCAAAAACTGCCCGCCAGAATAGAGCGTCCAAACCAGCAGGCTGGCGATTAGAGAGCCGCTCAACGGCCCCATGCGCGCAAAAATCAACAGATCTGAAATAATGAACAAGACCGCCCCCAGCGCCGTCAGCTTAACCGGAAACCGGCTGACCCATGCCGCAGACGCCATGCTGGCCAGCAACAGCGTGTAAAGCGCGACCTCCGCCTTTTGCGTCAAGGCCCAGGCAATCCCGACTGGAACGCCAATCAGCAAAGCCCCAATCATTCGGTCTGTATCTGAGAGGTTTGGGCGGATATGACGCCGATAGAGCGTGATGGCGAGGATATGCCCAATTGCAAACAAAGCCGCGCCCGCTGTAAAGGCAATATCCAGCACAACATCGCCCGCCGCACCGAAAGCCAATATGCCAGCTAACATCCAGCCATCGCGCCCCTTGGCGCGCAGGGCGGCATATATGGCAAGCAAGCCAACCCCCATGCCTTTCCAAGCCGTAATCTCTGGCCCGGCCATCTGAGCCTGAACCGCGAATAAGTAACTCACCCCGGCCGCAAGCGACGCTGCGAGCAGACATGTTGAGAAACGTGATTGGTCAGCCATCTAATCTCTCTCCCCAGCCCCTAAGCTGCACGGCCAGCGCGCGCCTGTCCAGCGGAACAAGCCCTTGGGCATCGCGTTAAACCAATATGGATATACCGCATAATGCACTTGTGATCGTCGCAGATGGGCGAAAACTTCTTCTCCTCCGCAATAAGGGAGATACGTCTCAAATCGATTTGCGAACCGAAGATTGGGAAGATCAGCCAGACCCAAAGAACAGGGAGATTCACAGCGACGCCCCTGGAACCCAGCAGCAAAGCTATGGTTATGGCCGGCCTGCGTTGGATGAACCCGATTATCATCAGCAAAATGAAGATCGTTTTGCCGCGCACATTGCCGATCGGCTCAATCACATGGCCCTTGCCGGAAAGGTGCAGGATCTTGCTGTAATCGCGCCTGCCCGCACAATGGGCGTCTTGCGCCAACATTGGCATAAAGAGGCTCAAAAGCGCATTATCTGCGAAATCACCAAGGAGATGATCGACCGGCCGACGCCCGATATTGAAGCTTTGCTGATCGGGGCGGCCCACCCGCCCAGCTAGCAATCCCCCCTCGCCTTGTGCGTTCTGCTCCCCTAAAGGCAGGCGCATGACCCACGATATACATTTGATTGGCGGCGGCCTTGCCGGATCAGAGGCTGCTTGGCAGCTGGCCGAGGCTGGCTTTCGCGTTCGATTGTCTGAACTGCGCGGCTCTGGCGAACAGACTGCGGCGCATCAGACAGATGATCTGGCCGAACTTGTGTGCTCCAATAGCTTTCGATCGGACGATGCGGATAAGAACGCTGTCGGCCTGTTGCATCAGGAATTGCGACGTCTTGGCTCTCTGATCATGTCCTCAGCAGACGCCCATCGCGTCCCGGCCGGGTCGGCGCTCGCCGTGGATCGGGATGGCTATACCGCGGCTGTGACACAGGCCATTGCCGCCCACCCCAATATCACACTCGTGCGTGAACGCGTTGATACCCTTCCCACAGGACCAAGCATTATCGCCACAGGCCCGCTGACGGGCAGTGCTCTTGCGGAGGCGATTGCAGCTGAAACTGGGGAAGAAGCGCTGGCGTTTTTCGATGCGCTTGCGCCCATTGTGCATCATGAAACGATCAACATGGACATCGCCTGGATGGCCTCCCGCTGGGACAAGGGCGATGGCAAGGATTATATCAACTGTCCGCTCGATAAAGATCAATATCACGCTTTTCACGCCGCCCTTTTGTCCGGCGAAAAATCGGTTTTCAAAGAATGGGAAGCCAACACGCCCTATTTTGACGGGTGCATGCCGATTGAGGTGATGGCCGAACGCGGGATTGATACGCTGCGCCATGGACCGATGAAGCCTGTGGGGCTAGACAATCCCAAAACCGGTCGCTGGCCCTATGGCGTTGTTCAGCTGCGTCAAGACAATGCCTTGGGCACGCTTTGGAACATCGTTGGTTTCCAAACCAAGCTCAAACATGCGGAACAGGTGCGCATTTTCCGCATGATCCCCGGCCTTGAGAACGCTCAATTTGCACGGCTTGGCGGGTTGCATCGGAATACCTTCATCAAATCCCCCAAACTGCTCGATGCCACATTGCGGCTGAAATCCCGGCCGAGCATTCGCTTTGCAGGGCAGATCACGGGCTGCGAAGGCTATATCGAGAGTGCGGCGATTGGGTTGCTGGCGGCTCGGTTCTGGATAGAGGAACTCAACGGCAGCCAAACCACTGTCCCGCCCTTGGAAACCGCCCTTGGCGCGCTGTTGAACCACATCACTCAAGGCGCAGATGCTGACAGTTTTCAGCCGATGAATGTCAATTTTGGTCTGTTCCCGCCCCTTGCCGGCGGCACACGCAAGGCGGATCGGAAACAAGCCTATACCGATCGCGGGCGGGATGCCCTGTCCCAATGGATGATGCCTCACGCCTCTGCGTCGACATCGGCAGTCTCTGCTGGCTGAGATACAGGCTTACAATCTGCCTTTGGTTTGGGTTTTCGGATAACGCGTGTTGTTGCAAATTCCTGCCGATCAAGACCGCCGGAGCGGTTCTTGTCTGCAGCGCCGAATTTTTCAGAAGCTTTGACCGCATATTCGTCAAAGGACAGCTTCCCATCGCCATTGCGGTCTAGACGGGCAAAGGCTTTCTGTCGGCTCGACAGATATTCGCCACGGCCAACCGAGCCATTTTTATCGCGATCATAACGGTTAAACCGACGCTCTTCCTTCGTCGCTTCATCCGCCACAGGCGCAATCAGGGGGGATTGGTCCGATGCTGAAAGAGCTGGCGGGTCTGGAAGTGTGACCTCGCTTGCCGCCATCTGGCGTGTCAAAAATATAGTGGCCATCAACAAGAAGAGAATGGCGGCTCCTCCGCCGATATAGCGCCACATCACCTTCCTCCATCATTGTATAGATACGACATAATGATAGAGGGCGCGACGATTGTCCAGATAGAACACCGTGTCGTTTATCAGCCAGTCAGCCCCATCCATAGCAACTTTACATAATGGCGCGGGCCAAACCCGCCCGAGGGAACACGACCCTTCACAACATCGCGCTGCGCAATGCCGAGTGCGAGCCTTAACGGCTTTAAACTGCGTTGCTTGGGCAGGATGGTGCCTTGACCCGCATAGCTATGGGCCAAGTCCATTGCCTGAGCGGCAAGCTTTGCATCGCTCAGATGACCAGCCAAATCCCACAACGCCCAAAGCGCCCCTGCCCGCCTTACGCCCTCAACAGAGGTGCTATCGCAATCAGCCGTCAATAGGCCAAACAAACCGGAACCGCGCCCTTCGGCATAAGCCCGCATATCTTC
>RFSU01000103.1 GCA_009923795.1 Sphingomonadaceae bacterium | reverse complement strand
GCCAATATCCGGGCGAACTTGGCCCGGGCACGTTCGCCGCCCGACAAGCTGTCCACGCGTCGGTCCGCCAGATGCAGAATATCGGCATCAGCCATGGCCGTTTCGACGGCCGCGTCATCATGGGCCGTTGGGGCTGCAAAGCGGCCAATATGAGGAATGCGGCCAAGCGCCACCATATCCCGCACCGTGACGGCCCAAGCGGGCACCCCATTTTGGGGCAAATATCCGATCCGCCGGGCGCGATCCTCCGCCTTCAAGTCGGACAGGGTGTCGCCATCGAGCAAGATTTTGCCGCTGCTCGGGCGCACCAAACAGGCAATGGCGCGCAGCAGGCTTGTCTTGCCCGCGCCATTGGGGCCGATGATCACGGTCACGCGACCGCGATGAAGCGTGAGCGATAGGTCATCCACCACAAGGCGCTGACCCAGATGCACTGAAAGCGTCTCAAGCTGAATCATGCCGCACCCTTTCGCAGCTTTGCGAGCAGGAGGAGGAAAAAGGGCGCGCCAATGGCGGACATGGCAATGCCCAGCCGAACTTCGCCCACGCCGGGGATAAGGCGCACCGCGCTATCCGCCGCCAGCGTCAGGATCGCGCCGCCAATGGCGGAGGGGATGAGCAGGCGGGAGGGGCGCTCCCCCGCCCAGCGCCGCATGATATGCGGCACGATGAGCCCAACAAAGCCAACAACGCCTGTCACCGCAACCGATGCGCCCACGGCAAGTCCGGTTCCCATGGCCACCTGAAGCTGAAGCCGTGTCATGTTGATGCCAAGACTTCGTGCCGCATCCTCGCCCAAGGTCAGGGCATCGAGCGCCCGGCCCGTCGAGAGCAGGCAAAGCGCACCTAAAGCCATGAAGGGCGTGGCGTAGAGCACATCGTCCATTGTCCTGTCCGTCAACGCACCCATGAGCCAAGCGATGATCTCGCTCGTCGCAAAGGGATTGGGGGCAAGGCTAATCAGCAGGGCTGTCAACGCGCCGGAGAGGGTGGCCAGCACCATTCCGGCCAGAATGAAGGCGAGGGGGCCACCCTCCCGACCAGACAGGGCGAGCAACAGCAGCACACTGGCCGCCGCGCCGACCATGGCAAAGCCAAACAGCCCAAGGCCTGAAATGCCGAACAAGATAGCAATGACCCCGCCCAAGGCGGCGCTCGATGACACGCCGACCACTGTCGGGTCCGCAAGCGGATTGCGCAAATAACCCTGAAGAACCGCCCCCGACAGGCCGAGCACGCCGCCAACCAATAGTCCCAATAGCGCACGGGGCAGGCGCAGTTCGGCCATGATCCAACCGCCTGGGCTTGCCGAAAACCAGTCCGCAGGCGCGATCCAGACCTTACCCGCCATCAACGAGAGCAAAAAGGACAAGGCCAGCAGCGCGAATAGGGCGGATCGGCGCATGCTCATGCGGCTGCCTTCATACGCTGCATCGCTTCAATAATCGTGGGACCGCCGCAAAAGAGCAACTTGTCTGGAAAGGGCATAATGCGCGTTGCCTTGCCCAGGTGGCGCAAGAGCTTTTGCCGCGCGGCAAGGGCTTTGCCGTCTTCGCCCGTCGCGCTGTCCGGCATGAAGATGATATCCGGCGGGTGGCGCAGCAGCGTTTCAACGGGCAGGATATCCCATTGCTTCAGGCCATAGGCCGCGCTGGCATTGGTAAAGCCCGCGCGCGCCAGTAACTCATCCTGCAACGTCCCTTTGCCGGGCACGAAGCCGCCCGATTGCCAGATGATCGCTGACTTTGCCTTGCCACTGATATGGGTGGGCTGGGCCGCGATTTCGATCCGCCGGGCCAGCGCTTTTCCCGCTTCATTTCGGTCAATTGAATCAGCAATATCAATGACTTGTGTCATACTTTCAGCAATAGTTGCGGGAACGCCAAAGGCGCGCATCTCGATGCCTGCTTTCTGGATCGCGGCATTGGTGCCGCCGCTTGCCAAATTGCCCGTCAGCACCAATTTGGGACGCGCGGCAATAACCTCTTCCGCAGTCGGGCCAAGCGCGGGCAGAGCACGCGCCCAGTCCAGCGGCGCGGAGGCAGAGGCGGGGTCATGCGACCAGTTGCTCACCGCCCCTATTTGCCCCGGTGCTGCAATTTCGGCCAGCACCGCGTCTACACACGGATTGTTGGACAGAATCTGCCCCGGCGCAATCTTGGCGGCCGGGCTACACCCGGCAAGCGCAAGAGAAAGAAGCGTCATGCGTTTCATCAGAAAGAGGCCCGAACCCCAGCATAGGCCGCACGGCCATAGCTGCCATAGCCGCTCACCGTTTCATAGCGTGTGTTCAACAGATTTTCGACGCGGCCATAAAGTTCAAACCCTGAGGAAAGCGGCAAAGACGCCCGAAGCCCCATCAGGGTATAGCCACCCAGCGAAACGGGAGCATAGGTTTCAAAGTCGGTATCATCGCTCTTGCTGGCAAGGCGCAGGCTGCCTCCAAGGCGCAAGCCCATTGGGCTTTGCCAGTCTATATCCGCAGACAGATTGTGACGCGGACGACGGATCAGGCCTTGGCCTGTCGTGCGATCTTTTGCATCGAGATAGGTGTAGTTGGCGGTGAAATTGATAGTATCTGTTGGATGAAAATATGCTGTTAGTTCAATACCCTTAGCGCGTGTATTGTCCTTATTGTCATAAGTTCCGTCGCGGCGGTTTTGGCATATGCCCTTTGTACGGCCAGCGCAGGAGATGAAGTCGATTTGATCCTTGCTGTCGCGCTGAAACACTGTCGCGGTGAGGATGATCTGGCCCCCGATCAACGATTGCTCAATCCCAAGATCAAAGCTCTCAGCCATTTCTGGCTTCAGGGTCTGATTACCGTAGGAACTGTAAAGCTGGAACAGCGTGGGGGCTTTGAACCCTTCGCCATAGGCCGCGCGGATCAGCGTGGAGGGGCCTGCCCGCCAAGCGACATTGGCCGAAGGTGTCACATGCTGACCATAGGTCGCATGATCATCGAGCCGAAGGCCGGCAGTGAGGGTGAGGCTGTGGATTGGATCGGCGATGATTTGCGCAAAACCGCTGCTGACATGCGTTTTTTCAAGTGCATAACCATCATCTGCGCGTGTCCGCTCATGCTCAAGGCCGATCAGGGTGCGCAAGCCCCGCCGGACAGACCAGTCCGCCCGATATTCATATCGCTCGGTCTGACCACGGTTGAGATATTGCGGAGCGGGATCACCCGGTTGAGCAAAATTGTCGCGGTTCACATCGGATAGGGTGACGGCTAGGCGATGCAGAATTTGGCCTGTCTGCGCCTTTAATCCAGCATATCCGACGATTTGTTGGGAAGCGACATAATCGCTCGTGTCTGCAAAGCCGTAAAAGGGCTGGGGAAAGCCATCCTGCTCAATGCGGCTATGGGCATACCAGCCGCGCAGATCGAGCGCGATATCGGGCGTGAGATCCATGTCGATCCGGCCATTGGCCCCATATTGCCGCAGGCCATCAGCTTCGCTGCCATTTTTGAAGGCGGAAATGCCATCTTGCGTGAACCAGCCGCCCCCAAATGTGGCGCGGATCCGGCTGTTTCCGCCCGAAATGCGGCCGACAAGGCGGCCCGCATCGCCATAGCCATATTCGCCCTGAGCAGAGCCAGAGAGGGCCACCTGTGGCTGCGCCGTGACGATATTGACGACGCCACCAATGGCTTCGCTGCCCCAGGGAACGGAATTCGGCCCGCGCAACACTTCGATCCGATCAATTGTGTCGATGAGCAACGCCCCAAAATCAAACCCGCCCCCCGGTGATGAGGGGTCATTGACCTTCACCCCGTCAATCAAAGCAAGCGTTTGTTCCCCTTGGGCGCCACGAATGCGGACGGCTGCAAAGCCGCCCAAGGGGCCATTGCGCGACATGGACACACCGGGAAGGGTGGCGATTAGGTCAGCTGCGCTCACCGTTTGCCGCACCGCAATGTCCCGCGCGGTCAGGACAGAGATGGCTTGTCCACTTTGGGCGCGTGCTAAAGGGGCGCCGGTTGCCGTTACAATAATGTCGCTTGCATTCTCTTGAGCAAGTGCAGGGCACGCCGAGAGCGCCAGCAGCGCGGCCGAACCGTAGAATAGGGATTTCAAACTTTTCCTCCTCGCAGACGTCATCACTTGCCGTCACACGAGGAAACCCCCGTTCGCCTGCGTCTTCCCGCACAGTCGAAGGACCAGCTGTGGCAGGCAGGTCTCCTGGCTCCCGGGTCGTTGCGCCTCTCCACCTTCCCAGATCACCGGTTGCCCAGTTGCCCAGTGGTGTTGTCGGAGAGGAACTCGCCGGTCACAGTTGCGGGAACAGCATCGGTCTTTCACCGACTTCCCTTTGAAACCCCTTGCGGGGTACCTGTCACACGCCTGCATCTAGGCTCGCGGCAGCCTGCTTGCAAGGCAAAGCAGGCGCACCCTCTTGACGCAAAGGCACAGGTCTTCATAGCGGTTGCAGAATTTGACCGCGCACGAAGAGGAGAGACGCATGGCCGGTGTTTTGGACGGGATCACCATCATCGAAATGGCCGGGATTGGCCCGGGGCCTTTTGCTGGGATGATGCTGGCGGATCATGGCGCGCGGGTTATCCGCGTTGCGCGGGTCGGGGCGCTTGATCTGCAAGGCCGTGACGTGCTGACGCGCAATCGCGAAGTGGTGCAGATTGACACCAAGACGCCCGAAGGCGTGGCGCAAGTCCGTGCTCTCATCAAAGATGCCGACGGTCTTTTCGAAGGATTCCGCCCCGGTGTGATGGAGCGCATGGGCCTTGGCCCGGATGTGTTGCTCGCAGATAATCCCAAGCTTGTTTATGGGCGCATGACCGGCTGGGGGCAGACGGGGCCACTGGCGCAGGCCGCTGGGCATGACATTAACTATATCTCCATTACCGGAAATCTGCACGGCTATGGCCGCCCAGATGGCAAGCCGACGCCGCCGACCAATGCCATTGGCGATTTTGCGGGTGGCGGCATGATGCTGGCCTTTGGAATGGTGTCGGCTTTGCTCAATGTCGCGCGCGGCGGCAAGGGGCAGGTGATTGACGTTGCCATGACGGATGGGGCGTCTGTCATCCACGCCATGCAATGGGGCTTTCGCGGCCTTGGGTCTTGGGAGGATACGCGCGGCGTCAACATGCTCGATACCGCCGCCCATTTCTATGACACTTACGAATGCGCGGATGGGAAGTGGATTTCAATCGGATCGATCGAACCCCAATTTTATGCCCTACTTCGCACAACCTTGGGTCTGGAAGGTGATGCAGCATTCGACGCCCAAATGGATAAGAGCCAATGGCCCGTTCTAAAGGCCAAACTGACCGATATCTTCAAAACCAAGACGCGCGATGACTGGGCCGCGATCATGGAAGGCACCGACATTTGCTTCGGCCCGATCATGTCGATGGCCGAGGCGCTGGAGCATCCCCACAATAAAGCGCGGGGTACCTTTGTGAACGTAGAGGGCGTGGATCAGCCTGCGCCTGCGCCGCGTTTCCTTGGCACACCTGCGGCGCAACCTGTGGGTCGAAAGGGCTGACTGGCATGAACACCGATCCCGCCCGCATTCCCGTCATCATTGGCGTTGGCCAGTTTAATGACCGCGACAATGTGCATGACTCGCTCGGCCTTATGGTCGCCGCGCTTGAGGCGTCCGATGCGGATGCGGGTGGCGGCTGGATTGCGCGGCTGGAGAGCATTGCGGTGGTCAACCAGATCAGCTTTCCAAAGCTGGGTGATTGTGCCGCACATCTGGCCCAGCATTTTGGCATTTCGCCCAAGATTGTAGAGCAAACCCCGCATCCAACCGGGGAAAGCCCGGTGCAATTGTTGAACGAAGCGGCAAACCGGATTGGTGCTGGCGAGATTTCTGTTGCGGCAATTATCGGCGCAGAAGCTTTGCGGACGGCGGCAGAGCGGGCGCGGGCAGCGACAGGTGAAAAGACAGATGCCCTGCGCAGTGTTGCATCAGGCGGCGCCAAATCTGTTATGCAACAACATGGTCTGGTCGCGCCGACCGATCTTTATCCATTGTATGAAAATGCAACACGCGCGGCTTGGGGGCAAAGCTTGGCCGAAGCGCAGGCCGAGTCCGGTGCAATTTGGGCTGGCATGTCGAACGTGGCGGCGGCCAACCCCCATGCTTGGCTGCGTAAACCACTCTCAGCTGAAGAGGTTACGAGTGTTGAGGCGGATAACCGCCCCATTGCCTTTCCCTATCAAAAGCGGATGGTCGCCAATTCCAGCGTCAATCAAGGGGCGGGCTTCATCGTCACCTCGCTCGCGCTGGCGCGGGCCGCAGGCGTGGCGGAAGATCGCATCATCCATGTCGGCATGGGGGCTGCCGCGCATGAAACGCACAATATGCTCAAGCGCGATCAATATGTGCAACCTGCTGGCATGGTTGTGACAATAGAGGAAACGCTCAAGCGCAATGCCCTGACCACTGCAGATCTCGATCATGTCGAACTTTATTCCTGCTTCCCCTGCGTTCCCAAAATGGCGCGCCGGGTGCTGGGCTGGCCGGTGGATCGTCCAATCACGGCCTTTGGTGGGCTGACCTTTGGCGGCGGGCCGATTGGCAATTATATGAGCCACGCCATCGCTTCGATGGTTGATACGCTGCGCGATAAGCGCGGCACGGCCTTCCTCTTTGCCAATGGCGGCTATGCGACGCATTTTCATGGCATCATCCTGTCGGCCGATCCGTTGCCTGCTGCGCAATTTCCGCATGATTATGATGTGAACGCGCTGGCCGATGCCAAGCGTGGCCCGGTGCCCGCCTCGGATGAGGATTATCAAGGCCCGGCGGTGATCGAAAGCTACACCGTGTTTTACAAACGCGATGGGGCTGTGCGTTTTGGCACCATTATTGCGAAAAACCCGGCGGGTGCGCGGGTGCTTGCCCGCGTGGAGGCAGAGGACGCGGCGATGATCGATGTTCTGACCAATGGCGCGCAAGAGCCTGTTGGGCTGGACGGCAGCACTCAGCGCGGGGAAGATGGACTGATTCATTGGAAACTGGCCTGAGGTCTTCCTAAGTCACTGAGCTTCCCCATTGTTCGCTTGGGCGTTAGAACGCGCGTCAACGACGATTCTCAGGAGATTTTGATGTCAAAGACCTTACTCGCTAGCGCGGCGGCTCTTGCCCTGATTAGCGGAACAACTCCGCTTTTTGCAGCCGAACCCGCCGCAACTCCCTCGGCTGATCCCGCCGCGACTGCACCACAATTTGGCAGCTGGGGCATTGACCTTCAGGGCATGGATAAGTCGGTCAAGCCGGGCGATGACTTTTACAAATTTGTAAATGGCCGTTGGGACGCAAACACCGAAATTCCGTCTGACCGGTCAAGCTGGGGCGGGTTTGCCGTTCTGCGCGATCTTTCCGACACGCGTACCCGCAAGATTATCGAAGATTCGGCCAAGCTGAATGCCGCCCCCGGGACAGTGGCGCAAAAGGTGGGTGATTTTTACGCCAGCTTCATGAACGAAGCCGCCATTGAGGCGCGCGGCATGGAACCGGTCAAACCGATGCTCGCAAAGATTGACGCACTTCAAACGCGCGATGATCTGGCCAAGACGCTGGGCGAAAACAGCAAGCTGAGCATTGCTAGCCCCGTTGAAATCGGCGTTGAGCTCGACCTCAAAGATAACAGCAAATACGGTGTTTACACGGGCCAAGGCGGCCTTGGGATGCCCAACCGTGATTATTATCTGGTCGATAATGATCGGTTCAAGGCGACCCGCGTTAAGTATAAGGCGTTTATCGCAGACACGCTGAAGCTGGCCGGCATGACAAATGCCGAAGCACGGGCCGAAGCGATTTATGCGCTGGAAGAAAAAATCGCCAAGGGCCATTGGACATCGGCTGAATCGCGCCAGATCGACAAGCTGTATAATCCGGTTTCGATCGCTGATCTGAACAAGGAATATCCCGGCTTTGCCTGGGGCCTTTATCTCCAGACTGTTGGCCTTTCTGGCCAGCCGCAAGTGATTGTGACGCAGCCGAGCGCGGTCAAATCAGCACTTGGCCTTCTGGCCAATGAGCCAATGGACGTGTGGAAAGACTATTTGCGTTTCCACACCATCAAGTCTGCATCTCCAATGCTCAGCAAGGCTTTTGTCGATCTGAACTTCGGCTGGGTCCAGACGCTGACGGGCACCCCCAAGCTGAAGGATCGCTGGAAGCGCGGCGTGGATC
>RFSU01000102.1 GCA_009923795.1 Sphingomonadaceae bacterium | reverse complement strand
CGGGCACAGATCAACCACATTGCCCGAAAGCTCGCTTGTCACCGCATGCTCAAGATAGCTGGTGATTTGCATATTCTCGCCGCGATAAATCGCGCCGATTTCCTCAACCCCCGCCACTTCTTCGGCAAAACGGACGCAGCGTGTGCACTGAATGCAGCGCGTCATCGTCGTTTTGACGATGGGGCCCATATATTTTTCGGTGACGGCGCGCTTATTCTCATCATAGCGCGACCCGCCCCGGCCATAGGCCACGGACTGGTCTTGCAAGTCGCATTCGCCGCCCTGATCGCAGATCGGGCAATCAAGCGGGTGGTTGATCAGGAGAAACTCCATCACCCCTTCGCGCGCCTTTTTGACCATCGGGCTGTCGGTGCGGATCACCTGACCTTCGCTCGCCGGGAGCGCACAGGACGCCTGCGGCTTGGGCGGGCCGGGCGATACTTCGACCAGACACATGCGGCAATTGCCCGCAATGCTGAGCCGCTCATGATAGCAGAAACGGGGAATTTCCTTGCCCGCAAGCTCACAGGCCTGCAGGACAGTCGCGCCTGCTGGAACTTCGAGTTCGGTGCCGTCTACGGTAACTTTAGGCATGGTTACTCCGCCGCCTCCAGCATTTCGCCGCCATTGCGTTCGGCAATGCGACGTTCAATTTCAGGACGGAAATGACGGATCAGACCTTGAATGGGCCAAGCCGCTGCATCGCCCAGCGCGCAGATGGTGTGGCCTTCAACCTGCTTGGTCACTTCGAACAAGGTGTCGATTTCCGACACATCGGCCTTGCCTTCGCGCAACCGCTCCATCACGCGCCACATCCAGCCTGTGCCTTCACGACAGGGCGTGCACTGGCCACAGCTTTCATGCTTGTAGAAATAGCTGAGCCGCGAAATGGCGCGGACAATATCGGTCGATTTGTCCATGACAATGACTGCCGCCGTGCCAAGGCCAGAGCCGAGCGCCTTCAGGCCATCAAAATCCATCGGCGCGTCCATGATTTCCTTGGCTGGAACCAACGGCACAGATGAGCCGCCCGGAATAACGGCAAGGAGATTATCCCAACCGCCGCGAATGCCGCCTGCATGCTTTTCAATCAGCTCGCGGAAGGGAATGCTCATCGCTTCTTCCACAGTGCAAGGCTTGTTCACATGGCCCGAAATCTGGAACAGCTTGGTTCCAGCATTATTCTCACGGCCAAAGCCTTTGAACCAATCCGCACCACGACGCAGGATCGTTGGCGTGACGGCAATGGATTCCACATTATTGACCGTGGTTGGGCAACCATAAAGGCCCGCACCCGCCGGGAAAGGCGGCTTTAAGCGCGGCTGGCCCTTTTTGCCTTCCAGGCTTTCGATCATCGCGGTCTCTTCACCGCAGATATAGGCCCCTGCCCCACGGTGCACGAACACATCAAAATCATAGCCGGACTTGGCGGCATTTTTGCCGAGCAGACCAGCGGCATAGGCTTCGTCCACGGCGGCCTGAAGCACCTTGGCTTCGTAGATAAACTCACCGCGAATATAGATATAGGCGGCGCGCGCGCGCATCGCGAAACCCGCGATCAGCGCCCCTTCCAGCAGGCGGTGCGGATCATGGCGAATAATCTCACGATCCTTGCAAGACCCCGGCTCGGATTCATCGGCATTGATCACGAGGAAATTTGGACGTTCCGGCGTCGGCGTTTTGGGCATGAAGCTCCACTTCATCCCCGTGGGGAAGCCCGCACCGCCACGGCCACGCAGGCCGGACGCCTTGACCGTCTCAATAATCTCATCCGCCCCGATCTGGAGCAGCTTTTTCGTATTGTCCCAGCATCCCCGCTTTTTGGCGGCATCCAGCGTCCAAGGCTGGAAGCCATAGAGGTTGGTGAAAATGCGATCCTTATCTTGCAGGCTCACTTCCATTCCCCCCGATAATCGTGGTTCTCTAAGGCCATGTCCTTCAGCGACGATGGGCCGCCTTCGGGGCAGCTCGTCTGACGGTCGATCTGCGGGCCGACTTTCACGGGCTTGCCCGCGGCCAGCGCATCGAGCAGCGCAATCGTGCTGTCAAAGGTCAGGTCTTCGAAATTATCGTCGTTAATCTGAACCATTGGCGCATTGGCGCAGGCCCCCAGACATTCGACTTCATTAAGGGTGAACAAGCCATCCGGCGTCGTCCCACCCTTGACCAGCCCCTTGAACTTACAAGCGGCCAGAACATCGTCCGACCCACGCAGCATGCAGGGCGTTGTACCGCAGACTTGAACGTGGAATTTGCCCACCGGTCCCATGTTGTACATGGTGTAGAAGGTCGCGACTTCGTAGGCGCGCATATAAGGCATATCGAGCAGGGCTGCGACATATTCAATCACCGGCACGGGAAGCCAGCCTTGTGTATTGGTTTCTGCCCCAACCTGCCGCTGGGCAAGGTCAAGTAGGCCCATAACGGCCGAGGCCTGACGACCAGCGGGGTAACGCGCAATGATCGCCTGCGCTTTTTCCATTGTTTCCGCCGTAAAGGCAAAATTGCCCCAACGGGCGCGGACTTCGGCTTCGTCGGGAATTTGAACTGCGTCAGCCATTAGCGGATGAACTCCACGCGAGAGCACTTCTCGCCTTCAAAACTATAAACAGCGATCACGTCAAACGGCGCGACCAGGGGGGTCCCATCACTTGCGGGGCCGCGCGTGACATGTTCTCGGAACAGCACATAATCGCCAATTTCCTGAACATCGCGGATATCGGCCTTGTTCTGCGGCCATTTGGCAAAGGCAGCCGCAAGGCCGCTAAACGTGCCTTCCTTGCCTTCGCGCACCACGTCGCCCCGATAATTGGCTTCGCAAGCATCGTCCGTCATGTACGAGACATAAGTGTCGACATCCTGCGCATTATAGGCCGCGATCATCGCCTTGGCGGTGTCAAGATTGCTCACCGGTCGCACTCCCCAAACACAATGTCGAGTGCGCCCAAAATGGCCGTCGTGTCCGCGAGCATGTGGCCGCGCGACATGAAGTCCATCGCCTGAAGATGCGAAAAGGCCGTCGGCCGGATCTTGCAGCGATAGGGCTTGTTCGTCCCATCGGAGACCAGATAGACGCCAAATTCCCCCTTCGGGCTTTCCGTCGCCACATAGACGCTGCCTTCGGGAACCTTAAAGCCTTCGGTGTAGAGCTTAAAGTGATGGATCAGAGCTTCCATCGACTGCTTCATCTCACCGCGCTTGGGCGGCGCAACCTTGCGGTCGTCGGTCAGCACGGGGCCTTCCGGCATATCGCGAAGGCATTGCTTCATAATCCGGATGGACTGACGCACTTCCTCAACCCGCACCATGAAGCGATCATAGCAATCACCCTTGGTGCCGACGGGTACATCAAATTCAACCCGGTCATACACATCATAAGGCTGCGACTTGCGGATATCCCAAGGGAGGCCTGCACCACGGATCATCGGGCCGGAAAAGCCCCAGCGAATGGCATCTTCCTGAGACACGGTCGCGATGTCGACATTGCGCTGCTTGAAAATGCGGTTGTCCGCCACAAGGCTAATCGCATCCTCAAACAGGCGAGGAACGCGCGTGTCCAGCCAGTCGGCAATATCGGTCAGTAGCTTAAGCGGCACATCCTGATGCACGCCACCGGGGCGGAACCAGGCCGAGTGCATCCGCGCACCAGAAGCGCGTTCAAAGAAATTAAGGCAGTCTTCGCGAATTTCGAACAGCCATAGGTTCGGCGTCATCGCGCCCACATCCATCACATGCGAGCCGAGATTCAGCATATGATTGCAGATTCGGGTCAGTTCCGCGAACAGCACGCGCAGATATTGGGCGCGCAACGGCACCTCTACATTGAGCAGCTTTTCAATCGCCAGCACATAACTGTGCTCCATGCAAAGCGGGGAGCAATAATCGAGCCGGTCAAAATAAGGCAGCGCCTGCAAATAGGTCTTATACTCAATCAGCTTTTCGGTGCCGCGATGCAGCAGGCCGACATGCGGATCGAGCCGTTCGACAATCTCCCCATCCAATTCCATCACTAGGCGCAAAACGCCGTGTGCGGCCGGATGCTGGGGGCCGAAGTTAATCGTGTAATTCTGGATATCTTCGCCCGTTGTGGTGGGCGCCAGATCCGGAGAAAGGCTCACTTCTACTCTCCCTTCTCATCGCCGGGCAGGACATAATCCGCGCCTTCCCAAGGCGACATGAAATCGAACTTGCGGAAATCCTGCGCCAGGCTGACGGGCTCGTACATCACGCGCTTATGCTCTTCGGAATAGCGGAGCTCAGTATAGCCGGTGAGCGGAAAGTCCTTGCGCTGCGGATGGCCGGAAAAGCCATAATCCGTCAGGATGCGGCGCAGATCCGAATTGCCTTCGAACACCACGCCATACATGTCGAACACTTCGCGTTCCAACCATCCTGCCACGGGCCAGATGCCCGTCACAGACGGCACAGGCACCTCTTCATTGGTGCGCACATGCACGCGAATGCGATGATTTTTCGTAAGCGATAACAGGCAATAGACCACTTCAAAGCGCGGATCATGGTCGGGCCAATCGACGCCAGCAATCTCCATCAACTGCTGATAGGCGCACTGATCACGCAAGGCGGTCATCACCTCAACGAGGCGGGCCGTCACAACATGAACAGCAATTTCGCCGTGAGCTTCAGCAATGTCGATGACATCCTTGCCGAGCGCCTTGGCAATTGCGTCGGCAACACCTTCGTTGCTGGCATAGCGGGGGGCAGAATGCATTATCGTGTCACCGTGCCGGAGCGGCGGATTTTCCGCTGCAATTGCATGATGCCGTAGAGCAGAGCTTCGGCAGTGGGCGGGCAACCCGGGACATAAATATCGACCGGAACAATCCGATCACAGCCGCGCACGACGCTATAGCTATAATGATAATAGCCGCCGCCATTGGCGCAGCTACCCATGGAAATAACATATTTCGGATCAGACATCTGATCATAAACGCGACGCAGCGCCGGGGCCATTTTATTGCAAAGCGTGCCCGCCACAATCATCACATCGGACTGACGCGGGGAGGCTCGCGGTGCGGCGCCAAAGCGTTCCAGATCATAGCGCGGCATGTTGACGTGGATCATTTCCACTGCGCAGCAGGCCAGACCAAAAGTCATCCACCAGAGCGAGCCTGTGCGCGCCCATTGGAACAGCTCTTCCGTCGACACGACAAGAAAGCCCTTATTGGACAGCTCATCGTTCAGACCATTAAAAAAACTGGCGTCCGGCAGCGTTCCTGCAGGCGGCGGTGCCGTCAGATCTACTCCCATTCGAGAGCTCCCTTCTTCCATGCATAGAAAAGGCCGAGAACCAGCTCGCCAAGGAAAATCATCATACCGGTCCAGCCAGCCCAACCCGTCCATTCAAGGCTGACCGCCCAAGGGAAGAGAAAGGCTGCTTCAAGATCAAAGATGATGAACAAAATTGCGACAAGGTAAAAGCGCACATCAAATTGCGCGCGGCTCCCTTCAAAGGCGGGAAAACCGCACTCATATTCGGTCAGCTTTTCCGGCGTCGGATTATGTGTGCCCGTCAAGCGAGAGATGAGCATCGGCAAAAACACAAAGGCGCTCGAGAGGAGCAGCGCAATCGCCAAGAAAAGCAAAATCGGGAGATATCCGGCAGCAACCGACGACATGATACGACTTTCCACTTGAACCGGCAGAACGCCGGAATCGTGGCGGCTTTAGGCCAGGCTTTGCGCCTTCGCAAGCACACCAAGAGGTGCATTTGGCCCGTATTCGGGGATAAATTCCCCACTAACGTATTAAGTCGTCAGAAAATCACGAAAAACCGAGGTTTTTCAATCCCGATTTAACGCAATGCGCCAGCCACAATCTTGTGGAGCTTTGAATGCAGCCCATCATTGGCCGCCAGAAATTCGCTACGCTCAATGCAGCGATCTCCACCTCGGAAATCCGTCACAAACCCACCCGCTTCGCGCACCAGCAGCATGCCGGCTGCGACATCCCAAGGTTGCAAATGGCTTTCCCAAAAGCCGTCAAAGCGACCCGCTGCGACCCAAGCGAGATCCAGCGAGGCGGCGCCAAAGCGCCGAATGCCAGCAACGCTGGGGGCAACGGCCCCAAAAATACGCACCCATTCCGCCATGTCGCCATGGCCCATGAAGGGAATGCCCGTGGCAATCAGCGCGTCCGAAAGATCCCGGCGAGCCGACACGCGTAGTCGCTGATCCTGCAACCAAGCGCCCCTGCCCTTTTCCGCCCAAAAGCTTTCATCGGTGATCGGGTTATAGACCAAAGCCGTCGTCACTTCGCGGCGGCCGCCGGTCAAGAGTTCTTCCACCGCAATCGAAATCGCAAAATGCGGAATGCCGTGCAGGAAATTTGAGGTGCCATCGAGTGGATCGACAATGAAGCGGGGCTTATTCGGATCGCCTTCAATTTCACCGGCTTCTTCAAACAAAAAGCCCCAATCCGGCCGCGCCTTGGACAATTCTTCGTAAATTGTCCGCTCTGCCGCGATATCCGCCTTGGACACAAAATCGGCAGGGCCTTTACGGCTCACCTGAAGGTGCTGAACCTCATTAAAATCGCGCCGCAACTTCCCGCCTGCTTTGCGGGCGGCGCGTTCGATGACGGTCATGATACCGGAATGGGCTGGCACTTAAAAATCCGATCAGAAATCAAAGAAAAAGGACGCTTAGTCGGCGCGCTTTACATATTCTTGCGAGTACACATCGACGACAACGCGGGTGCCAGCGCCAATATGCGGCGGCACCATGATGCGCACGCCATTGTCCAGCAAGGCAGGCTTATAGGAAGAAGAAGCAGTCTGCCCCTTCACTACGGCGTCTGCCTCTACAATGGTTGCTTCAACCTGATCGGGCAGCTGAACCGAAATCGGCCGCTCTTCATGCAGTTCCAGAACAACATCCATGCCGTCTTGCAAAAAGGCCGCTGCATCGCCGAGCAATTCACGCGGGAGCGTGATCTGCTCATAGCTATCTTTGTCCATGAAGACGAGCATGTCGCCATCGGTGTACAAATAGGTGAAATCCTTGGTGTCGAGGCGAACCTTCTCCACCTTCTCGTCAGAACGGAAGCGGTTGTTCGTCTTGCGCCCATCGATCAGGTTTTTCATTTCAACCTGCATATAGGCCCCACCCTTGCCGGGCTGAGTGTGCTGAATTTTCACGGCGCGCCACAGGCCGCCTTCAAATTCCAGGATATTGCCGGGACGGATGTCCACGCCGCTGATCTTCATGGGATACACCTATATGAATTGGCCAAAGGGATAAGAAAGAGCGGCGCTGCCCCTAGCCCATGCGATGCGAACGGGCAAGGGTGATCAGCGCCCCATCGCCGCCAGTAGCTGGCGTACGGCGGCAGATTCGCCCGCTGGATCATTCCAGACAGCACCAGAAACAGCGATGAAATCTGCGCCTGCTGTGACCAATGGGGCCACATTCTGCGCAGTAATGCCGCCAATGGCGACGCAGGGAATGGGCGATACGACGCTCCACCAGCTCATAATGGCGGGGTCTGCCTGATGACTGACCTCTTTGGTGCTGGTCGGGTAGAAAGCGCCAAAAGCCACATAATCGGCCCCGGCCTCCCCTGCTTCCATCGCAAGGTGGCGGCTATTGTGACAGGTAACGCCAATTTGCGCGTCGTGCCCCAAAACCTCCCGTGCCTCGCGCGGGTCGCCATCGCCCTGACCCAGATGAACGCCATCCGCGCCCAACCGCTTGGCCAGAGCAATGCTGTCATTGACGATAAATGCCACATCCCGCTCTGCACATATGGCCTGTATCGGTTCTGCCGCCCGCGCAATGGCATGATCATCCAACCCTTTCAGGCGAAGCTGAAAGGCAGCAATTGGCCCGGCGTCCAGCGCCGCCTTCAGCCGATCGGCGAAGTCAGCCTCAAGCTGTGGCGGGGATAAAAGATAAAGTTCGGCAGGTTCGCGGGCTTCAGCTGCAAAGCGTTCAGCAAAGCCTTGCGGCACGTCGGGAAGGTCAAGATCGTCCATAGCCGGCGATATAGGCGGTGCAGGCGAAAAGCGTAACCCTGCAAAATGGGGGCGGCGGCACGGGGCCGCCGCCTTCCCTTTTCATAGTCTTAGGCAGAAACCTTCTGGGTTGAGCCTTTGAAAATATCGTCGATTGCGGCACCCAGCGATGCGTCGAACGCGTCATCGCTCATTTGATGGCGCAAATCTTCGAGCAAGGCGCGGCTGAAGCTGGCGATAATGCCACGGTTCTTGGCCAGCTCAACACAGGCTTCCGGGCGGCTATAGCCACCCGACAGAGCCACCAC
>RFSU01000101.1 GCA_009923795.1 Sphingomonadaceae bacterium | reverse complement strand
TGCCGTCGTCAGTCAGACGCTGCCAGGTGATGTGGGCGCAACATTCAGCCTTCAGCATGATCGGACGGATAATCAGGCGCTTTTGGGGTTGCGCTCTGGCGGGGGGGGCATTGATCCGCTGGAACGCGATACTCGCGCCAGGACTGTCTCTGGCGGACTGTCTTTGGATGGGCGGCTTTCCCAGTTTAACTGGACGGCAAATGCCAGTGGCCAGCGCACCACAACACGCACCCTCACGGATCAAAATCGAGCCAGCTTTTCGGGCCGCGATGAGGCAAATTCCCGCCTGTCGGTTGGAACCGCCGTGCTGTCGGCCACTGGCCCGCTGATTGCCCTTCCAGCAGGCCCGGCGACTGTCAACCTGACGGCAGGCGTTGACACACGCGATATTGAGAGCCGATCGACGCGATCAGGCGTATTGACCAATGGCTCCATTGGCCGGGATGACCTGAATGGCCGGATCAATCTGGACATTCCATTGACCAGCCGCAGGCGCGCTGTCGCCGATGTGGTTGGGGATGTTTCCATCAATCTGAATGGTGGCATTCGAGATCTTTCCGATTTCGGCAGACTCACCAGCTATGGCTATGGCCTGACATGGTCGCCCGTTCGGGGTGTGACCTTGCTGACAAGCTTGGTGTCGGAAGAAGCGGCTCCCTCTCCGTCGCAATTGGGCGATCCAGTGATCATCACCCCCAATGCGCTTGTCTTTGATTATGTGCGCGGCGAAACGGCTTTGGTAACCCTCAGCTCCGGCGGCAACGCTTTGTTGCGCGGCGAAAAGCGCCGGGATACGAAATTTGGCCTGACTTATGAGCCGCAATGGCTGGAGGGCCTGACGCTCACTGGCAATTATTTCCGCAACCGTAGCACCGATCCAGTGGTGTCATTCCCTGCGCTGACACCTGTTATCGCTGCAGCCTTTTCGCAGCGCGTGACGCGCAACGCCGCGGGCCAGCTCGTTGAGCTTGACCAGCGCGCCCTAAATTTTCTGGCAACACGCAGTGATCAATTGCGCTGGGGCCTAAGCTTTCAAAAACAATTTGGCCAATTTGGCGGCGGCTCTGGCGGAGGGCCGGGCGGGCCTGGCCAGCGGAGCGGCGGCTTTAGCTCCTTTGGCGGCGGACAGGGTGGCCGCTGGTCGGTGTCCCTCTACCATGTGGTCAAATTCCTCGACGAAATTGATGTGGCGGCGAATGCGCCTACGCTCGACCTCTTAGGAGGTGATGCCATTGCCCAAACGGGCGGTGCCCCGCGCCATACGCTGGAGCTGGAAGGCGGCTGGTTTTTCAAGGGCATTGGTTTCCGGGTGAATGGCGCGCATCAAACCGCCACTAATGTCCGCATTGGCAGCGCGTCTGACGCGTTGCAGTTTTCGGATTTGACGACGCTCAACCTGCGGATGTTCATCAATTTTGATCAGCGGCCATCTGTTCTGAAGTCAGTGCCCATGCTCAAAGGTACACGCCTTGCGATCAGAATAGATAATCTGCTGAACGATATTCAAAATGTGCGCGATGCAAATGGGCTGGTGCCAGTGCGCTATCAGCGTGGCTATCTGGACCCGGTGGGTCGGCGCATCGAAGTGAGCCTGCGGAAAATCTTCTAGCCTCAGCGCTGGTTCAAGGGCACACTCTTTCAAAATAGGAAGAGGAGAGGCTTATGCAGGACCTTATCATTGCCATGTCGGCCTTTGTCGGCACGCATTTTTTGATGTCTCACCCATTGCGCGCACCCTTGGTGGCAAGGCTTGGGGAAGGGCCGTTTCGCGGTGTTTACTCCCTTGTGTCTCTGGCGACCTTTGCTTGGGTGTATTTCGCCTTTCGGGATGCCCCGCGCGGGGATTATGCTTGGCAAGCTGGTGAGGGGCTTTGGGCCATTGCCTCTGGCCTGATGCTGATTGGATCCATTCTATTTGTTGGGTCGCTGGTTGGCAATCCAGCCCTTCCTGCCCCAAATGCAGAGGCCGCAGCCGCGCGCCCGGCGCATGGCGTTTTTCGTATCACGCGCCATCCCATGATGTGGGGCTTTGCGATCTGGGCGTTGGTGCACGCGCTGGTTGCGCCTTATGCCGCCAGCTTTGTTCTAACCGGCGGCATTTTACTGCTCGCTTTGGGGGGTTCCGCCGGGCAGGATCGCAAAAAAGCGGCCTTGATGGGCTATGCTTGGAAGGGTTGGGCACAGCGGACGAGCTTTTGGCCCTTTGGGCTCCAGCTCTCAGGGAGGGCATCGGTCTCAACGATCTGGCCGGGTCTGACCGTCGTCCTGCTGGGCATCGTGATCTGGCTCGGGATAACCTATGCCCACCCCATGCTTGGCGCGCCAATCGCTGGCATCTGGATCTGGCTTTAACCCTCTTTGGGGCTAATGGGCGGCGGTCTTTTCCGGCGCGTCGCCCGCCCGTTCTGAAATGGTTGTGGTCACCGCCATATCCATTGTGACATTGCCCAATGTGCGCATGATATCGGGGAAGGTTTCCACCGCGATTAACAAGGCCAGCGGTTCCACCGGCACACCCATAGCAAGGGAAATGGGTGCGATTGAGGTCACAAAGCTGACCGTGCCGGGCAGACTGACGGCCCCCAAGGTTGTCGTGGCGGCTGCGGCGACACCCGCCGCCAGCATCCAGGGGGTCAATTCTACCCCCATCCAATGCGCAACATAAATCGCAACAGCAAGGTTCATGGCCGGGCCAGTGGCGCGGAAGATAGCAACGGCAACAGGCATCACAAGATCGGCCGTGGCTGGCGGCACACCAAGGGCGGCCACCCCGCGCAGCATCGCGGGGAGCGACACCAAAGAGGACTGAGTTGAAATGGCCACCGCTTGCGCCGGGATGGCCGCGCGGAAAAAGCGGATCGGGTTGCGTCGCCCACCGATTGCGGCAAGCGCAAAGGCGAGCATCCAGACAACACTGCCGGTCGCCGAGACGATCGCGACATAATGGGCCAGCGCCCCGAGTGCCGCCGCCCCGGCCTTTGCCCCCACAACATAGGCCAATGCAAAAACACCAATTGGGGCCAGCGCCAGCACCCAGTTGATGACAATTAGCATCGCATCTGACACCGCTTCAAAAAAGCCGCCGATCAGGCTGCGCTTCTCCTCGGGCAGGCGGGTGACGGCAAAGGCAAAGGCCAGTGGTAAAGACAATCAGCGGCAAAATGGCATCGCTGGCCGCGGCATTGACCGGATTGGTGGGCACGATGGCGCGGATGAAATCGGCAAAGGGTTTCACCTCGCCCGTATCTGGGGCCGTCGAGAGCGCGGATTTGAGGGCGGCTCCCGCTTCTACTGGCATCGGAAAGGCGGCAAGCAGCGCGGGCGTGACAAAGGCGGCCATAGTTGCCGAGGCCCAAAGAATGACCATCATGGTGATAACGGCCCGCAAGGCGAGCTTGCCCGCACGGGCGGCAGCGGCTGTTTGCGCAATGCCCGTGATCAGCAGCGCAACGACGAGGGGCACCACTGTCATCCGCAAGCCATTGAGCCATAAGGTGCCGACAATATCGGCGGCTTCCGTCAGCCCATGGGCTTGGCTATCCAGCGGGATGCCAAGTCCCAGACCCAGAATAAGGGCCGCCAGAATAACCGATGCTTTTGACATGCTTGTGTTCCCCGATCAGCTTGGTGATACACAACCCATAAGGAGAGGCCAATATGACCGATAATCTGTGCGCCCAATTGGGCATTGAATTTCCGCTTTTTGCATTCAGCCATTGCCGCGATGTTGTGGCTGCCGTGTCCAAAGCGGGCGGATTTGGTGTGTTGGGTGCAACCGCCTTTAATCCCGAACAGCTTGAGGTGGAGCTGCAATGGATTGATGCCCATGTGGATGGAAAGCCCTATGGCATCGACGTTCTGATCCCAGAGAATCTCAGCGTGAAGCATGAGAAAGATTTGACGTCCAAAAAACTCGCCGAACGCATACCGCAGGCGCATCGTGACTTTGTCGATAATCTCTTAAAGTCGCATGGCGTCGACAGCGCAGGTGCGCATGCCCGCGCGCAAAGCGACGATGCACCGCCGCCTTTCTGGCCGGAAGAAGCGATGGAGCTTCTGCGCGTTGCCTTTAACCACCCCATTCGGATGATCGTGAATGCGCTGGGCGTGCCGCCAGCGGAAATGATTGAGATGGGCCGGGCGCATAATGTGCCAGTGGGCGCACTGGCCGGGGCAAAGGAACATGCCTTGCGTCTGGCCGAGGCTGGCTGTGACGTGATTGTGGCGCAAGGCGGCGAGGCCGGGGGCCATTGCGGCGAAGTATCGACCATCGTCCTCATCCCAGAGGTCGTGCGTGCCCTGAAGGCCGCCGGGCATGATGTGCCTGTGCTGGCGGCAGGTGGAATCATGACGGGGTCACAAATGGCCGCCTGTATGGCGATGGGTGCGGCCGGGGCCTGGACGGGATCGGTCTGGCTGGCCACGACGGAAAGCGAATGCTCCCAGATTTTCCGGGAAAAGATGGTGGCCGCGCGGTCGCGCGATACGGTGCGGTCTAAGGGCCGGACAGGCAAATATTCCCGTCAGCTTGTGTCCGCTTGGACGGACGCTTGGGAAGGGCCAGACAGCCCCGGTGCGCTCCCCATGCCGATGCAATCGCTCATTGCCGAACCCGCGATCCACAAAGCGACCAAATCGGCCGAAGGTGGCAATGCCGATGCCCGTCCGCTCGTGACCTATTTTGTGGGCCAAGGCGTTGGGCTGGTGGATAACATCGTCTCTGCCCGCTCGGTCGTGCAAGATTTTATGTCGGATTATGCCGAAGCGGTGGAGCGATTGAACGCGTCCGTCGGTTAGTGGGGCTTTGCGCGGCAGGCGCATGCCCCTATATCCAATTCCAAATATGAACTGCACAGCAGAAAGCGTTTGAATGTCCACTTATGAAGCCCGCCTTGCCGCTCTCAGAGATCAGCTGAAGGCTGATCGCCTCCATGGCTTTGTTGTCCCCATTTGCGATGAGCATATGTCGGAATATGTGGGGGCCTATGCGCAGCGTCTGGCCTGGCTCACGGGCTTTGGCGGGTCTGCCGGAACGGCAGTCGTCCTTTCGGAGGATGCGGCAATTTTTGTCGATGGCCGCTACACCATTCAGGTGCGCGAGCAGGTGGATGGCCGCCATTGGTCCTATCAGTCAACAATGGAAACCAGCGTTTCGGACTGGTTGGGGGCGCATGCGGCCGAAGGTGCGCGCATTGGCTATGATCCCTGGGTGCACACCAAGACGTGGGTTGAGGCCGCGACCAAGGCGCTTGCCGCCAAGGGGGCGATGCTGGTTGCGGTGGATCGCAATCCTGTTGATCTTGTCTGGGCGGATCAGCCCGCCCCATCCGTGGCCAAGCTGAAGGTGCTGGATGATCAATATACGGGCCGTAGTTCGGCGGAAAAGCGCCAAGATGTTGCCGATTGGCTGACCAAGCAAAAGCTGGATGCGGCCATCATCAGCGCGTTGGATTCGGTGGCATGGACATTCAATGTGCGTGGCAGCGATGTGGATCGCACGCCCGTCGCTTTGTCCTTTGCTGTGCTGCATAAGGACGGCACGGCCGATCTTTATGTTGATCCGGCCAAGATGGATGATGCGGTTGCCAAGCATCTTGGCAATGCCGTGCGCATTCATGACCGCGCGTCCTTCACCCCTGCGCTCGCCGCCTTCTCTGGCAAGCGTGTGGCGGTTGACCCAGAACGCGCCGTCGCCGCAATTTTTGATCATCTGACGCAAGGCGGGGCGGCTATTGTCGTAGCGCGTGACCCGACGGTGCTTCCCAAGGCGGTCAAAAACCCGGTCGAGCAAGCCGGCCACCGTGCCGCGCAAAAGCGGGATGGGGCAGCGCTGACACGCTTTCTCCATTGGCTGGCGACCGAGGCGCACAAGGGCGGGCAGACCGAATTATCGGCATCTGCCGCGCTTGAGGCGTTTCGCGCGGCCACGGGCAAGCTGGTTGATCTGTCGTTTGATACAATTTCTGGCGCTGGCCCCAATGCCGCGATTTGCCATTATCGCGTGGATGAGGCGAGCAATCTGCCGATTGAGCCGAACAGCGTCTATCTGGTCGACTCCGGTGGGCAGTATCTCGATGGTACGACCGATGTGACGCGCACCATCTGGGTTGGCCCCGGCGACCCAGATGCCGAAGTGAAGGATCGCTTCACCCGCGTGCTTAAGGGGCATATTGCGCTCTCCCGCGCCGTCTTTCCGGAAGGAACACGGGGCAGTCAGCTCGATAGTTTGGCGCGCATGTTCTTGTGGGAAGCAGGCCTCGATTACGCGCATGGCACGGGCCATGGCGTCGGCGCATTTTTGTCGGTGCATGAAGGGCCGCAGCGCATCGCCAAAAGCGCTGGTGGGCAGGCTGGAACCGAAGAGGCGCTGCAAGCCGGCATGATCCTGTCCAATGAGCCGGGCTATTACAAGGCCGGGGCCTATGGCATTCGCACCGAAAACCTCGTTCTGGTGGAAGAGCGGCAGATCCCCGGCGCGGAAGGCCGATATTTCGGGTTTGAAACGCTCACTTTCGCGCCCATTGACCGGACTTTGGTTGAGACCAGCCTGATGACACGCGATGAATTGCGCTGGTGGGATGAGTATCACGCCAAGGTGCTAGAACTGATTGGCCCGCAGCTGGAAGGTGCAGCACACGACTGGCTCACACAGGCTTGCCGCTCGCTTGGCTGATCAGGTCGGTTGATTGGGATCGGCTGGAGGCGTTTCAGCCTCTGGCGTCTCGCGCTGTTGGTCCTTGCGTTTACGCAGATTGGCGCGCAGGGCCTCTGCTAGGCGGCGGTCTCGGTTGGGATTGTTCTTGCTCATTTCGCCTCCATTTGGCGTGATGTGCTTGACCCGTCCATAGCTTTTGTCCATAGGCCCGCGGCACTGCTATGGCCCGTTCGGTCCCGTCATAGCGTTCATGGTCACGCTGCTGTAGCTCAGTGGTAGAGCACTCCCTTGGTAAGGGAGAGGCCGCGAGTTCAATCCTCGCCAGCAGCACCATTCCCTTTTCGATGCCATTGACCCTGAGGCGCTGGCCCGCCAAGACGCCGGGATGCGCTTCTTTTCTGACAATGCCGCCTCCGTCCACCCTGCTGTGCTGGAGGCTATGGCGGCCGCCAATCATGTGGATACCGCCTATGATGGCGATGCGATCAGCGCATCGCTCAACAGCGTCATGTCAGACCTGTTTGGAACAGAGGTGACGGCCCTTTGGGTCGCAACCGGAACCGCCGCCAATTCGTTAGCGCTGGCAAGCCTATGTCCGCCTTATGGCAGTGTGCTGTGCCATCGGGACGCGCATATTCAGAATGATGAATGCGGCGCGCCTGAATTCTTTACTCATGGGGCCAAACTCTCCCTGATAGAGGGGGACGGAGCCAAGATTACGGCGGATGTGCTCTCGGCAAAGCTGGCGGCAACGCCGGGCGGTGTGCATTGGGCGCAGCCTCACGCTCTGTCCATCACCAACGCGACGGAATATGGCCGGGTTTATGCGCCTGCCGAGGTCGCGGCGCTGGGAGATGTCGCCAAAGCATATGGGCTGGGCTTTCATATGGATGGCGCGCGCTTTGCGAACGCCATCGCCCATCTGGGCTGTGCGCCGGCGGACGTGACTTGGCGGGCGGGCGTGGATGTTCTCTCCTTTGGCTTTGTCAAAAATGGCGGCATGTCGACCGAATGTCTTGTTTATTTCGACAAGGCGAAGGCGGCGGGCGTCATTGAGCGGCGCAAGCGGGCTGGGCATCTTTTGTCCAAGGGGCGGTATTTGGCCGCGCAGATTGTCGCGCTTTTGAAAGATGATGTCTGGCTGGCCAATGCCCGTGCCGCCAATGCAGGCGCACAGAGGCTGGCGCAGGCGTGCGGCAGCCGCCTGTTGCACCCGGTTGAGGCCAATGAGGTCTTTGCGCGCTTGACGCCTGAGGATGCCGCACGGCTCCGCGCTCAGGGGTTTGATTTTTACGACTGGGCAGAGGGCGAAGTGCGCTTCGTTGTCAGCTGGGATCAGCCCTTGGCTGAAACAAATGCCTTTGCCGCGGCGATTGCCGCCCTGTGACACAGCAACCGTCATTTCTCAGCGCGCGGGTCCTGATCCCCTTCCTCACCATCACGCTGATTTGGGGATCGACTTGGTTCGTCATTCGCGGGCAGATTGCGGAAGTTCCCGCCAGCTGGTCCGTCACCTATCGGTTTTTGCTGGCGGGCCTTGCCATGCTGGCGGTCGCGCGGATCAATGGTCAGCGCATCCGCTTCACTGCGCGAGAGCTGGGCTTTACCGCCCTCGTGGGCAGCTTGCAATTCACCTTTAACTTCAACCTTGTCTATGAGGCGGAGCACCATATCACGTCGGGTCTGGTCGCCGTGGTTTTCGCGCTGCTGGTTGTGCCCAATGCGCTGCTGGGGCGGGCTTTTCTGGGGGATCGCTTCACACGGCGGTTTATGAT
>RFSU01000011.1 GCA_009923795.1 Sphingomonadaceae bacterium | reverse complement strand
TTACACGTCTCGGCATCCAACGTCGCGCTGGCGCCCGACGCTCTACATGCCACAACGCGCCCGTCGGGACCGACAGTAAAGGTTGCTACGGCAGTCCCCTGCTCTTCGTTACGGATGGAAGATGACGGATAATCTTCATCCGAAATCGAACCGCCGCGCTGCGTCGCCCGCTCTGCCACGCGCGGCGGAGCCGGCGGAGCCGGCGGGGCCGGCGGAGGCGGTGGCGCAACAACAGCTTGCGTCGACAGGGTATTGGTTGTCACTACAGGCGATGACACCACCGGCGGCGGCACAGTCACCTTGGGCGGTGGCGGTAAATCCACCTTAGGCGGTGGTGGTGGTGGCTCCTCGGGCTTTTCAGGCTCGTCGGGCGCCACATCGAACGTCTTGAGATCTTCGATCAACTCCTGGGTCGCATTATATGCAAGACCAGTGACGAGCGCATAGCCCACCCCTGCGTGCAGCAATGCCACCGCGCCAATCGCGAAAATCCGCCGACCGCTCACTTCTTGGTCAGTATAGGCCATTAAAGAACGACACTCCCTCCAATAGACGATACCAAGGGGCACTGGTAGGCCTGAACCATAAGGCGTTCCCCCTGCTCCCGTCTGCAACTTCGGAATCTATTCAGACAGACGCGCTTCGTCTATCGCCGAGCGTGGACTGACGCAATCGCTTTTGTCCACTAAGGCTGGGTTATTATGTTGACTATCCGTGACTTGAACGAAGCGCCTGTGCCTAATGGAGACCTAACGTGCGAATAGCTTTTGCCTGTTTCATTTTTCTGACATCCGCAGCAGGACATGCTGCGATGCAAAATAAATCACCAATGATCGTAACGCGCCAACTGAATTACGGGGACCTTGCTGATTTCGCACTCGCATCAAATCTGGTGGTACATGTGCAGATTCAGGGCGTGAAACCCTTAAAAGGCGCAATGGCGCAAGGAACGCCCGCCGGGCATCAGCGACTGCTCATCCAGGCCAAAGTCATCGCACTTCTGAAGGCTCCGGACAGTCAGGCGGCGCGTCTTGAGTATTTGATCGATGTCCCAGTTGATTCGCGGGGCCGGTTTGCAAAGATGAAAAAGGTCGAATCACTCATCTTTGCGCGGCCTATCCGTTCGGGTGAGGTTCAGTTGATCGCACCGGACGCTTGGGTCGCCTGGACTGAAGAAAATGGTCAGACTGTCCGCGCGATCCTAACGGCCGCAGCACAGCCGGACGCCGCCCCTCAAATCAGCGGGATTGCATCCGCCTTCCATTCGCCCGGAAGCCTGCCCGGAGAAGGGGAAACGCAAATCTTCCTGACCACGCGTGACAATCGTCCCGCATCGCTGACCGTGCAGCGCCGTGCTGACACGGGAACGCGCTGGTTCGTCTCTTTGGGGGAAGTGGTCGATGAAGGGGTCAGCCAGCCCGCGAAAAACACCCTACTCTGGTATCGTCTCGCCTGTTTCCTGCCACAAACCGTGCCGGACACCCTGATCGGGGACCAGCCGGAGGCGATGCGGACAGAGATTAAACGCGACTATAGCTATATCCAGCAGAGCCTCGGTCCGTGCGTGCGCGCTCGGGCTAGTCGCTCTTTCCCATGAACAGGAAATCACGATCAAAGGATTTGAGTGCCGCGCCGCCATCAACAAAAATTGTCTGGCCCGTCACGGCCTCTGCCTTTGCCAGCCAGAGAACCGCGTCGGCGACATCCTCTGGTTCTGGCAAGCGCCCCAGCGGCATGGCTTGGCGCAATGCCTCCATCTGGCGAGGCAGATAGTCGTCGGTCGGGATGACCAGCCCGGGTGCGACCGCATTAACGCGCACCCGCGGCGCAAGGGCGCGGGCCAGAGTTTCGGTCGCGCCCGATAGGGTGAGCTTGGACAAAGTATAGCTCAGCTGATCCGCGCCGGGATGCCGGATACGCTGATCCAGAATATTGACGACGCTGGCCATACCCCCCGTGCCAACGCGCTGCGCAAGGTCGGTTGCGAGCAAAACGGGGGCGGCCGCATTCACGGCGAAATGATCCATCAGGCCTTGCGCCGTTACGCTGTCTTGGTCATCCCAATCAAATCGAGACGCGTTATTCGCAAGCAATGTCGGGACAGCGCCAAAATGCGCCTGCACGGCGGGCAGCAAGCCGGCGACAGCTTGAGGATCTGAAAGATCGGCGGCAAAACCATGCCAATGGGTCGTGTGCAGCGCCAACATGGCGGCCAGCGTCGGATCAGGTGTTTCTATCTTGCGGCCATGCAAGGCCAATGCCCATCCATCTTCGGCAAGGCGCGCGGCTATGGCCGCTCCCAGCCGGCGAAAACCGGCCGTGACCAACGCGAGCTTCAAGCGCGGCTCCGGAACAGCGTAACCCCAATTTCCTCATTATCATCGGCAATGGCGAGCTTCACGATCTTGACCTCCACCGATTGAACGCGCGGATCCTGCGCCATCAGCGTTTCGATGATATGGTCTGCCACAGCCTCGATCAGAACGAAATGTACGCCTTCGGGCAGGTGCGACATGGCCCGTTTGAGATCCATGTAGTTTTTCGACGCGGAAAGCGGCGTTTCTGCGGCATAATGATCTGCACAGTGCAGCTCCACCTTCACGGAAATGCGCAATGGTTGCGGCAAGTGCGTCTCTTCCGAATAAATACCAGTCAACACCGGCACTTCGAGATTGGCAACTTCCAGGAAAAGGTGATCGGGTCGAGCAGTCATGCCGCGCCCCAATAGAGATATTTGCGGGACGGGCAAGGATCATACTTCCATTTCACGCACAGCACCTTAAAGCGCGCAGCGTTCAACCCCTTGTTCGGACCATTATCGCATTGATCAATCTTGTTCCCCTTTCGTCGGTTGCGCTCGACCGGGTCGAGCATCTGCTTGATGACGCTTTTGGGACCGACCGGCATCAAAGAACAGCCTATCGGTTACGCGAGGGGATGCCGGTTATCGACGCATTGAGCTTTGCCGCCGTCGAGGATGGAAAACTTTTGGGCAGTATTCAGGCATGGCCTGCGCGCGTTCATGACGTGAACGGGTCTGATTCTATCATCTTGGTCGGCCCCGTTGCCGTTACACCGGAATTGCAGGGCCGCGGCATTGGGAAAATGTTGATGACGCGCCTGTTGGAGACTGCAGATGCGGGGGCCGCGGATGCGATGGTGATGATTGGCGATCCCGATTATTATGGCCGCTTCTTCGGGTTTCATGCAGACGCCACTTCTGGCTGGGATGTCGCAGGCCCGGTTGAACGCCATCGGCTGCTCGCCAGAATTCGCCGCCCCGGCGGCATTCGGGCCTTTGGACAGCTGGGGCCAGACCCAAGTTTTGCAACTGGCGGCGTCGCGGCCTAGAGACGGGGCATGCCTATGCCCGAACTCCCGTCTGACCTGTCGAGGCTTTCGCTGGCCGACATTGCCCAGCTTGCAGCAGACCAGCGTCTGCCGCCCGTGGACCAATGGTCACCGACAAAATTCGGCCATAGCGACATGCGGATTGCCCGCGATGCAAGCTGGTATCATCAGGGCGATCCCATCCGCCGGGAAACAATGGTGCGCCTCTTCTCGACCATCCTGCGGCGCGATCCCGATGGACGCCATTATCTCGTCACGCCTGTTGAAAAGCTGGAAATTGATGTCGATGATACGCCGTTTCTCGCGGTCGAAGTCAAAAGCGAGGGCGAAGGCGACACCCGCACGCTGGCCTTTCGGCTCAATACAGGTGACCTGATTCTGGCGGGACCTGATCATCCGCTGCGCCTGACCGAATTGGATGGGGAGTTGATCCCCGTCCTGTCGGTGCGCGGAGGAATGGAGGCGCGCCTTGCCCGCCCGGTTTACTACGCCATGGCCGATTGGGCCATTGCAGAAGCGCATGACCCAATCGGGTTATGGAGTGGCGGCGTGTTTTTTCCGTTGGCTGGCCAATGAGATTATCTGCCCGTCTGCGAGAGGCGCTGGCAGCTGGCCATGCGCGTGATCTATCGCTGCTCGAAGGCGATGATCATCATGATGCACGCCCGACACACAGCATCGACGCAGCGGTGCTGGTTGCCATTACCGACAGGGCGCAACCCGGCGTTATCCTGACGCAACGGCCCGAAACAATGCGCAAGCATGCAGGCCAAGTTGCCTTCCCCGGCGGACGCGTCGATCCCGAAGATGCCGATCTGGTGACGGCAGCGTTGCGGGAAGCCGAAGAAGAAGTCGCTTTGGCGCGCCATCATGTCGATCTGATCGGGCTGACCGATCCTTATCGCACCATTACCGGTTATTGCGTAACACCTGTTCTGGGTGTCATTCCGCCCGACCTCCCCCTCATTGCCAATGCTGATGAAGTGGCGGCGATTTTTGAAGCCCCTCTGGACTTCCTGATGGATCCCGCCAATCACCGCAAAACGACGGTGGATTGGAATGGCCATGCCCGGACCTATTATGAAATGCATTGGGATGGCCGACGGATATGGGGGGCAACCGCAGCCATGATCGTCAATTTGTCAAAGCGACTTGCATGACCCAGATGACCCTGCCTGATGCGCCCGGCCTTGCCGCCGTCATTGCTGCGCTGGACGGACATGTTCGGCTGGTGGGCGGTGTTGTGCGCGACACGCTGGCGGGCCTGCCGACCAAAGATATTGATCTGGCAACACCCATCGCCCCGGATCAGGTGATGCTGATGCTGGACGCCGCAGGCCTAAAGGCCGTGCCCACCGGGTTGGCGCACGGAACGGTAACTGCCATTGCGCAAGGACAGGCCTTTGAAGTGACGACGCTGCGTCATGATCTCTCAACCGATGGGCGTCATGCCATCGTCGCCTTTACCGATGATTGGCGAGACGATGCCGCGCGGCGCGATTTCACAATCAACGCGCTTTATGCCGACCCCAAGACGGGCGAGATTTTCGATTATTTCGGTGGACTGGAGGATTTGGCGGCCCATTGCGTGCGCTTCATCGGAGACCCGGTACAGCGCATTGCCGAAGACCATTTGCGGATCCTACGCTTTTTCCGCTTCCACGCCCGCTTTGGCGGTGCGACGCCCGATGCCGCCAGCCTAGCGGCCTGCCGCACGCGCGCCAATGATCTCATGGCCCTGTCGCGTGAGCGAATTGCGATGGAATTACTCGCCATTCTTGCCCTGCCTGATCCAGCGCCTGTTCTTGACCTGATGATCGAAAACGGGATTTTCGCACCTGTTCTGCCCGAAATTGCGGACCTTCATCTCCTGAGCCAGCTTGTCGCGCGTGAGGTGAAGGCCTCCGTCGCGCCTGATCCCATCCGGCGGCTCTCGGCCCTTTTGGGGGCTGATCCGGCATTGGCCGAAGACATTGCCAATCGCCTGAAACTGTCCAATGCGCAGCGCAAGCGGATGGTGTTGGTTGCAGGCCGGACGCAAGAAGATGGGAATCATCCCCGCGCCCTTGCCTATCAATTGGGGCTGGAGGTTGCGCAAGATCGGCTGCTTTTGGGTGAAGGCGATTTAGCAGCGCTGAGTGGATGGACGCCGCCGCGCTTTCCCTTGAGCGGCGGCGCGATTGTCGCGCGTGGTATTCAGGCTGGGCCGGATGTCGCCCGCATCCTGCAAGCGGTTGAGCGGCAATGGGTCGAAGAAGGCTTTCCAGATCAAGCCCGCGTCGAGGCGATTGCCGACCAGCTCACCCAGATCGGCTAAGATCAGCCGAAACGATTATCGCGGGGGAAGCCCAAAGGCGGCATCCGGCCCGCCGCCCCACGCGCTGCGCGCCATGGCGTCAAATCCGCCTCTGTCCGCGTCCGCCCAGTATCCCCACCCATGGCCCAGCTGAGGCCCTCTTCCAAGCGGAAGGTCGTCGCGTCGGACAGGCCGCCATCCTTATATTTTTGCAGCGTCACACCCTGGCCACGCCCCATTTCCGGCAATTCATTGAGCGGGAAGACAACCAGTTTTCGGTTTTCACCGACGGCCGCGACATAATCATCACTGGCCGCAATCACGCGCACAACGGCAAGTTTTGCCCCGGTGCGTAGGTTCACAACCTGACGCCCCTTTCGGGTTTCGGCGATGACATCTGCTGTCTTGGCGACAAAGCCCTTACCGTCCGATGCGGCGAGCAAAATGCGCTCGTCCATGCGGGCCGGGAAGATATTGACGATGCCCGTGCCATCGGGAAGATCGATCATCAGGCGCACCGGCTCCCCAAAACCGCGCCCGCCCGGCAGCTTGTCGCCACCCAAGGTGAAGAAACGGCCATCTTCGGCGACCAGTAAAATCTTGTCCGTCGTCTGCGCGTGAAAGGCAAAAGCGGGACCATCCCCTTCCTTAAACTTCAGCGCCTCGGCGGCATCCAGTGCAACATGGCCCTTCATCGCGCGCACCCAACCGCGCTGCGACATGATCACGGTGATCGGTTCCCGCTCAATCATGGCTTCGAGCGGAATGTCGCGAGCAGGCGCCGCTTCTTCCACCCAGGTGCGCCGCTTCCCAAGCGGCGTGTCCGGGCCATAGCGCTCTCGCAACGCTGCAAGGTCTTTCTTCAGGCGGGTCTTTTGCCGGGCGGGGCTTTCGAGCAACTGCACCAGCCCATCGCGTTCGGCCATAAGCTTATCGCGCTCGCCCTTAATCTCCATTTCCTCAAGCCGCCGGAGGCTGCGCAACCGCATATTGAGGATCGCCTCGGCCTGGCGATCGGTCAGGTTAAACTCCGCCATCATGACGGGCTTTGGCTCATCTTCCGTGCGGATAATCTCAATCACACGGTCAAGGTTCAGATAGGCGATGAGATAGCCATCGAGCAGCTCGACCCGATCATCAATCTTGCCCAGACGGTGCTGTGACCGACGCACCAGAACCTCAATTTGATGATCAAGCCATGCGGCGAGCACATCCTTCAGGCCCATGACGCGCGGCGTGCGATCCGCCCCCAAAACATTGAGGTTTAGGGAGAATTTATTTTCAAGTTCGGTCAGCCGGAACAGGCTTTCCATCAACACATGCGGATCGACACTGCGGCTCTTTGGTTCAATGACGAGGCGAATATCTTCAGATGATTCATCACGCACATCGGCAAGAATGGGCAGCTTCTTATCATTAACGATCTGGGCAATCGTCTCGATCAACTTGCCCTTTTGCACCTGATAGGGAATTTCGGTGACCACGACGACCCAAGTGCCGCGCCCTTGATCCTCCACCACCCAGCGCGCCCGGACACGAAAGGACCCGCGCCCCGTGGCATAGGCTTCGGCAATGGAGGCCGCGCTGTCGACCAGTTGGCCCCCTGTCGGAAAGTCCGGGCCTTTCACAAACTGCATCAGCTCAAGGGGCTCACAGCGCGGATTGTCGATCACATGTGTCGCGGCGTCGATAACTTCCGCCACATTATGCGGCGGGATGCTGGTCGCCATGCCAACCGCAATGCCCGATGATCCATTGGCCAGAAGATTGGGGAACAGGCCGGGGAAAACCTCTGGCTCTTCATCTTCGCCATTATAAGTCGGGCGATAATCAACCGTGCCGTCGTCCAGCCCGGCCATCAGCTCAATAGCCGCCGCCGTCATGCGCGCTTCGGTATAGCGATAGGCCGCGGCATTATCGCCATCGATATTGCCGAAATTGCCCTGCCCGTCGACCAATGGGTAGCGCAGGGAGAAATCCTGTGCGAGGCGCACCATCGCATCATAGACGCTGGCATCGCCGTGGGGGTGATATTTACCGATCACATCGCCCACAACGCGCGCGGACTTTTTATAGGCCCCTGTCGGATCCAGCTTGAGCTGACGCATCGCCCAGAGCAACCGACGATGCACCGGCTTTAGGCCATCCCGTAAATCAGGCAGCGACCGCGCCGTAATGGTGGACAGGGCATAGACCAGATAGCGTTCCGACAAGGCCGCATCGAATGGCGCATCGACAATTGAGTCGAATGGGTCTTCGGGCGTGTCGATCAGATCTGCCATGAGGGGCGCCTAGCGGATTGAAACAGGCTTGGAAATCGGGTCAGGCCGTTTTGGGTCGCCGGATCAAACCTTCCTGTGCACAAGTGGCAACTAGGCGGCCATCGCGCGTGTAAATCGACCCGCGATTAAAGCCACGCCCGCGCGCCGCCCAAGGACTGTCGCAATGATAGAGCAACCAATCATTGACGTTCACATCATCATGGATCCACACGGCATGATCCAAGCTGGCCGACATAAAACCGGGCGTCACCCAAGTTGCACCATGCGGTAGGGTGGAGGTTCCCAGCAAATAGCTATCGCTGGCATAGGCCAAAATGGCCCGATGCATGGCCGGGTCTGCCTCAATCGGGGAAGAAAGCCGAAACCAAATATCTTGCACAGCAGGTTCTCTGCATTGCATGCCCAGCCAGTCCATTGGATCAACCGGCCGATATTCGATGGGACGCGCCTGAGAAAAACGCCCCCGCAAATCTGCCGGAATTTGATCGGCAAAGCGTTCCCGCAACTGGGTCTCACTGGCCAATCCATCCGGGCCGGGCACATTGGGCATGGCGTCTTGATGGGTGTAGCTTTCTTCCAGCCTTTGGAAGGAACAAGCCAGATTGAGAATCGGCTTATCCTGCTGCAACGCGATCACGCGGCGGGTGGAAAAGCTGCCGCCGTCAAAGTCGCGCTCGACCCGATAGGTGATTTCAAAATCCTCGCTGCCCGCGCGCATGAAATAGGCATGGAGCGAATGGGCAATCCGGTCTTCGGCCACCGTATCCTGCGCCGCCATCAGCGCCTGTGCGATCACCTGTCCGCCAAAGACACGCCCGACCCCGCCGTCTTTGCGGCGGCCAAGATACCAGCCATCCCCCATGCGTTGGACGGAAAGGAGCGTCGTTAAGTCTGCTACAAGCTTTTGAGAGTCGGTTGTCATGGCTTGGCGTTTGCGTTGCCTGCGCCACAAATGCAATGCCACAAAAAGGCGAAGCCGGTGTCAACGCGACGGTGCAGGCTCCGGCAAACGCCTTATGGTCAAGATACGCACCACGGGGTCAAGCATCTGACCCTTCATCCATCCCTCTCCCTTGGTCGGTGAGGTTGGGCTCATGTGGATCTTGCGCACCACATCCATCCCATCAACGACATAGCCGAAGACGGCATAGCCCTCTGGCTCTTCAGCCTTGGGGCGGGCGGGATCGGCATCCAACCCGGGGAGCGGACTTACGAGGATTGAAAAATCACCCGTTGCCGTGCCCGGCGCAAAGCGCGCCATCGATAGCGCCCCTGTCAGATGCTTGAGGCCGGTTACATTGGTCGGCTCATGCGCAATGGGTTTTAAAATACGCCTGGGGTCATTTTGTGTCCCACCCTGAACCAGCCCCTGTTCATTGCCGTCATCATCCGTGCCGAGCTTCATTGCCCGGTAAAAAACACTGCCGTCAAAGCGCTTCTGATCCACATAGCGCAAGAAATTGCCCGCCGAGATGGGCGCATGTTCCCGATCCACCTCGGCCGTGATCACGCCGAGACTTGTCGTGACGACCACCCGAATGCGCGGGGCGGTGTCCGGCACGGGCGCCGGACGCGGCGCGGCGACAGACGGGCGGGCCTTGCGAACGGGCGCCGCATTCGCCGGAAACAAAGCCATCACCAAGACCGCAATCAAGCCCAGCTTGACCAGCAGCAAAGCAAAGAAGAGCAAGGCCTTGCCCAAGGGTCGTTTAGGAAGGATCAGGCGGCTGTACATTGTGGCATCATGCCGCGCGCATGCAGACTGCGAAAGTCAAAAAAAAGGGCCGCATTGCTGCGACCCCTTTTGCTTGTCTGTCTGATCAGATTAATCAGTCATCATCACCCTTCAGAAAGGCGGGCATATGGTCGGCATTGCCGCCCTCGCCACCTTCTGAACGCTCCTGACGCGGGCCGCGATCACGGTCACGACCACCGCCGCCACCGCCACCGCTGCGCCGACGATCCCCATCGCGGCGCGGGCCACGATCCGGACGATCCCCACGCGGTTCGCGCGGTTCACGGGCCGGGCGGGTATCTTCCAGCTCTTCACCGGTTTCCTGATCCACAACACGCATGGACAGGCGCACCTTGCCGCGGTTGTCAATTTCAAGAACCTTGACCTTCACGTCCTGCCCTTCGGACACAACGTCGGTCGGCTTTTCAACGCGCTCATTCTTCATTTCGGACACGTGGACGAGGCCGTCCTTACCACCCATGAAGTTCACGAATGCACCGAAATCAACGATGTTGACGACCTTACCATTGTAGATTTTGCCGATTTCAGGCTCTTCAACAATGCCGAGGATCCACGCCTTGGCAGCGTCAATCTGGGCCGGATCAGACGACGAGATCTTGATGATCCCTTCATCATCGATATCGACCTTCGCACCCGTGGTCGCCACGATTTCGCGGATGACCTTGCCGCCCGTACCGATGATGTCACGGATCTTCGACTTGTCGATCGTGATCGTTTCGATGCGCGGGGCATGGGCCGACAATTCGGTGCGGGCTTCGCCCAGCGCCTTGCTCATCTCACCCAGAATGTGCGCACGGCCTTCCTTGGCCTGCGCCAATGCCTTTTCGAAGATTTCCTTCGTGATGCCGGCAATCTTAATGTCCATCTGCATAGTGGTGATGCCTTCGGACGTGCCGGCAACCTTGAAGTCCATATCACCCAGATGATCTTCATCACCCAAAATGTCAGACAGGATCGCGAAATCCTTACCTTCCAAGATCAGACCCATAGCAATGCCGGACACCGGACGCTTAATGGGCACGCCCGCGTCCATCATGGCCAAGCTTCCACCACACACCGACGCCATCGACGAAGATCCGTTGGACTCCGTAATGTCGCTGGTCAGGCGGATTGTGTAGGGGAAGTCTTCCTTGGTTGGCAGCACGGGGTGAAGTGCACGCCAAGCGAGCTTACCATGGCCAATTTCACGACGACCCGGCGCGCCAAAGCGGCCGACTTCACCGACCGAATAGGGCGGGAAGTTGTAGTGGAGCATGAAGTTTTCATAGCGCAGGCCACCCAGGCCATCGATCATCTGTTCTGCATCCTTGGTGCCAAGGGTGCAGGTCGCAATCGTCTGCGTTTCGCCACGCGTGAACAGGGCAGAGCCGTGCGCGCGGGGCAGGAAATGCGTTTCCGAAACAATGGGGCGGATCTGCGTGGTCGTGCGACCATCAATGCGCTTGCCGTCCTTCAAAATCGCGCCACGGACGATTTCAGCTTCCAGCTTCTTCATCAGCTTTTGGGCTGCCATCTGATCCTGCGGCGTTGCATCCGCAAAAGCATCCTTCGCCGTGCTGCGCGCTTCGTTGAGCGCATTGGCACGGGCCGACTTGTCGGTCAGCTTATAAGCAGCCGCAATGTCCTTGCCGATCAGCTTCTTCAGCTTGTCCTTAGCAGCTCCAAGGTCTGCCTGTGCAGGCATATCCCAAGGCTCCTTAGCGGCTTGTTCTGCCAGCTTCACAATCGCCTTCACAACCTCACGGCAGGCGTCATGGGCGAAGAGAACGGCACCCAGCATGACTTCTTCCGAAAGCTCATTGGCTTCGGATTCCACCATCATCACAGCGTCGTAGGTCGCTGCAACAACCAGATCGAGATCGCCTTCGGCAACCTGTTCGTCGGTCGGGTTCAGGATATACTCGCCATTGACATAGCCAACGCGCGCACAGCCAATGGGGCCCATGAACGGCACGCCGGACAAGGTCATCGCAGCCGAGGAGGCGACCATCGCCAACACATCAGGCTCATTTTCCCCATCATAAGAGAGGACTTGCGCGATGCAGTTGATTTCGTTGTAAAAACCTTCGGGGAACAGCGGGCGGATCGGACGGTCGATCAGGCGGGAAACAAGCGTTTCCTTTTCCGTCGCGCCACGTTCACGCTTGAAAAAGCCGCCGGGAATGCGACCTGCAGCCGAGTATTTTTCTTGATAGTTGACGGTGAGCGGGAAGAAATCCTGTCCCTCTTTCACCTTCTTTGCGGCCGTGACAGCGCACAGCACAACAGTTTCACCGAGGGTCGCGATCACCGCGCCATCAGCCTGACGAGCAACCTTGCCCGTTTCGAGTGTCAGGGTCTTTCCGCCCCACTCGATCGATACAGTCTTCGTATTAAACATGTGGTTTCCTTCGATCCCTTCCGCCCAATTGCTGGAAGGGGCCTCTTCATGGCGGACTTCCGGCCCGCCGCCGGTTTGGGGCGCAACAATTGCCCCCTTAGCACCCCCGCCGAATTGCGGGATTAGCCAAAAACTTTGCCCTTAAACGCAGGGCAGAATGAAAAAGGCCCGCAAGCGCGGGCCTTTTTGCTTTACTTGCGAAGGCCAAGCTTCCCAATCAGCGTCAGATAACGCTCTTGGTTGATCTTTTTCAGATAGGCCAGAAGTGAACGGCGATTGTTGACGAGCATCAAAAGGCCGCGACGCGAATGGTTATCCTTGGCGTGCGTCTTAAAATGTTCGGTCAGGTTGATGATCCGCTCGGTCAAAATGGCGACCTGGACTTCGGGAGACCCGGTATCGCCTTCAACGCGGCCATATTCCTTGATGAGAGCTGCCTTGCGCTCGGTCGTAATTGTCATGTCTTTTCTTCCTTCGACATCGAGCTTTTATAGGTTGAAGCCGCGTTCCACCATGACGGTGCCATCCAGCACATCCACCAAAGCCACCGGCACATCGGCCATAAGGGCAAGGTGGAGGCCGTCTGGTGCGGCAACCCCGGAAAGGACGCGCCCCTGACGGAGCGCCAATGCCTGACCGGCTTCGAGAGCGAGCGCCGGGATGTCGTCCAGCGCCGTTCTCAATGGCAACACAAGGTTACCAAGCGACCGCGCAATAGCGTGTTCGTCCAGAATGTCCAGTGAAATCGCGCCTTCAAGCGTGAATGGCCCCGCCGTCACCCGCCGCAACATGGACACATGACCGACCGTTCCCAGCGCGACCGCAATGTCGCGGGCAAGGCTGCGAATATAGGTGCCCTTGGAGACATGGGCCCGCAAAGTAACCGTCGCAAGCCCCGCCCCTTCAGGAAGGGGCTTTGCGATCGTCAGCGCATGAACCACCACGTCGCGCCCCTGCAGCACAACCTCTTCCCCAGCACGCGCGAGGTCATAGGCGCGCTTCCCATCGACCTTCAGCGCCGAATAAGCTGGGGGAATCTGATGGATTGGGCCCGTAAAGCGCGGAAGGATCGCCTCAATCTGCGCCTGCGACAGCCGAACATCGCTTGTCGCGATCACAACACCCTCCAGATCAAGGCTATCCGTCTGCGTCCCAAAGCTGATCGTAAAGTCATAGATTTTGGACGCATCCAGCATCCGACCGGCGAGCTTCGTTGCCTCTCCAATCGCAATGGGAAGAACACCCGTCGCTAGCGGATCGAGCGTGCCGCCATGGCCAACCTTGGCCTTGGCATGCCCCGCCGTCCTCAGGGCGCGCTTGATGGCAGAGACAGCCTGTGTCGAGCCCAGCCCCAAGGGCTTGTCGAGCACAATCCAGCCATGAAGCGCGGCAGCGACGTCAGCCACGAACCTTTTCCATGAAATGTCGGCGACACAGGGCAACATAACGGTCATTGCCGCCAATCTCTGTCTGCGCGCCTTCTTTTACCGCGTCGCCATTGGCGTCGACACGTAGGTTCATCGTTGCTTTGCGGCCACATTCACACACGGCTTTGATTTCAACCAGCGTATCGGCAATGCCGAGAAGCGCTGCTGAACCGGGAAAAAGTTCCGCCTGAAAATCCGTGCGCAGGCCATAAGCGACAATTGGGATATTGGCTTCATCGGCCAGCCGGGCGAGCTGAAAAACCTGATCGCGCGACAAGAATTGCGCCTCATCGATCAAGACACAGGCAAGCGACCGTTGGGCCGCCTCCGCACTGACATCAACCCAAAGATCGGTTTCCGGCGAAAACATGTGCGCCTCGGCCCGCAACCCAATTCGGCTGCTAATGGCCCCTTGATCATATCGATTGTCGATCGCCGCCGTCCACAGCATCGTGTCCATCCCGCGTTCGCGATAATTGAAATCGGCTTGCAGCAAGGTCGTCGATTTGCCGGCGTTCATCGACGAATAATAAAAATAGAGCTTCGCCATTAATCGGCGTCCGCCTCTAAATCACGCGACACTTTGGGGTCGCGCAACAGCTTGTCGATATGCGTGCCTTCGTCGAAACTCTCATCGGCCAGAAACTTCAGCTTGGCGGCATATTTCTGCCGCACCCGGGCGGCCACTTCACGCTGGAGATACGCCGTGTTGGTGCGAAGCGCTTTCAGAACCGCCTCTTCTTGTTTTCCCAGCAACGGTTTTACGAACACCGTTGCATGGCGCAGATCGGGTGACATCCGCACTTCGGTGATCGACACAGGGTTTGAGGTCAGCAGATCATCATGCACATCCCCACGCATCAGGATTTCTGACAAGACGTGGCGCACCTGTTCCCCCACGCGCAAAACGCGGACGGAACGGGTTTCTTCGGTCTGACTGGTCATAGGGCCTCCGCGCGCCCCCTTTCCCACGAGAAAGGGGGGTAAGAGTTACAGCTTGCGTTCGCGCTCTTCGACTTCGAATGTTTCGAGATAATCGCCGGGGCGAATATCCTTAAATTCGGTGAAGGTGACGCCGCATTCCAGACCCGCACGGACTTCGGGGACATCGTCCTTAAAGCGCCGCAGCGAGGCAATTTCGCCGGTGTAGATGATGACATCGTCGCGCATGATGCGGGCCTTCAAAGCCTTGCGGATAAAGCCATCGACGACCAACAGACCTGCTGCCTTGCCATATTTTCCAGCCGGGAAGACTTCGCGAATTTCGGCACGACCAACGACCGTTTCGAAATATTCTGGGCCAAGTTCGCCCGCCATGCCGGCGCGAATATCGTCGATGAGATCATAGATCACATCATAATATTTCAACGCGACGCCATTGCGCTCTGCAATCTCACGCGCCTTGGAATTTGGTCGCACGTTAAAGCCGATGATCGGCGCGCCCGATGCCTTGGCGAGTGTCACATCACTTTCGGTGATACCGCCAACACCAGAGTGCAGGATCCGAACCTTAATGTCGTCATTGCCGGCCTTGGCCAGCGACGAAATAATGGCTTCGACCGACCCTTGCACATCGCCCTTGACGACCAAGGGATATTCCACGGCCTGCTTTTCCTTGAGCGCGGAGAACATGGATTCCAGCGATGCTGGGCCAGATCCTGTGCGCTTACGCGTGGCGACTTGCGAGCGATAGGACGCAACTTCACGCGCACGGGCTTCGCTTTCAACAACCGTCAGCGTGTCCCCAGAAGACGGAACACCGCCAAGGCCCAGAACCTCAACCGGGGTTGAGGGGCCGGCTTCTTTCACCTGCATCCCCTTGTCATTGACCATCGCGCGGACACGGCCGCTTTCGGTGCCAACAACAAAGATATCGCCAGTGCGCAGCGTGCCACGCTGCACAAGAATGGTGGCAACAGGGCCCTTGCCCTTGTCCAGCTTGGCTTCAATCACCTTGCCTTCGGCATGACGTTCTAGATTGGCCTTCAGCTCTAAGATTTCAGCCTGAAGCTGAATCTTTTCAACCAGCTCATCCAGACCCTGTTTGGATTTTGCAGAGACTTCGACGTCCTGAACATCACCCGACAGCGATTCGACCACCACATCATATTGCAACAGCTGCTCCCGCACCTTTTGCGGCTGCGCCTCATGCTTGTCGCATTTGGTGATCGCCACGATCATCGGCACGCCTGCGGCCTTCACATGGTTGATGGCTTCCACCGTCTGCGGCTTCGGACCATCATCTGCGGCCACCACGATGATGACAATATCCGTCACATTCGCGCCACGCGCGCGCATTTCGGTAAAGGCTTCGTGACCAGGTGTGTCGAGGAAGGTGATCTTCGACTTATCCTTCATCGTCACCTGATAAGCGCCAATATGCTGGGTAATGCCACCGGCTTCGCCGCCGACGACATCTGTCCCGCGCAGCGCATCGAGCAGCGACGTCTTACCATGATCGACATGGCCCATGATCGTCACGACGGGCGGGCGTGCCTTTAATGTTTCGGGCGCATCCACATCTTCATCATGCGAAATATCGATATCTGCATCGGACACGCGGACAATATTGTGGCCAAATTCCGTCACGAGCAGCTCGGCCGTATCCTGATCAATCGTCTGCGTCAGGGTGACGGGCATGCCCATTTTGAACAGGGCTTTGACCAGATCGGCACCGCGTTCTGCCATACGAATGGCGAGTTCTTGGACCGTAATCGATTCCGGCACCTGCACATCGCGGATCTGCTTCACAGCAGGGCCGCCAGCCTGATGTGCGCGCTTATCCTTTTCACGCGCACGACGAAGAGCCGCGAGCGAGCGGGCGCGAACGCCTTCATCATCACCCAAAGCGCGTGTGACAGTCAGCTTGCCATGCTGGCGGCGATCATCCCCACCGCGATTGCGGTTCGGGCGTTCTGGTTCCCGACGGGGAGCAGGCGCATTGCCATGACGCCGGGGCGCACGGCCATCATCGTCTTCAACAATGGCGGGTGCTGCGGCCGCAGGCGCATTGGCGGCACGTTCTTCGGCAAGAGCTGCCTGACGCGCATCTTCTTCTGCCTGAAGGCGGGCTGCTTCTGCCGCCTCTTCTTCAGCACGACGATTATCCTCGGCGCGACGACGTTCGTCATCGTTGTTGGACTTGCGGGCCTGTTCGTCGCGACGACGCGCTTCTTCCAGCGCGAAAAGACGGGCTTCTTCGGCCTCTCGCAGCAACTTGGTCTGCAATTCCTGCCGCGACAGAGCGGGCTCTGCTGGGCGTGGCGGTGGCGGCGGCGCCTTTGCGACTTCAGGCGCAGGCGCGGGTGCCGCGGCGGGCGCAGGCGCGGGTGCCGCAGCGGGTGCAGCCTCGACCTGAGGCACATCCCCTTCGCCAGGCTTCACCACCCGACGGCGCTTGACCTCGACCACCACGGTGTTCGAGCGCCCATGGCTGAAACTTTGTTTGACCTGGCCTGTTTCCACAGTCCGCTTGATGCCAAGCGGCGCGCGCATGCCCAGCTTTGGTTTGTCGTTTGAGTCGCTCATTCGCTTAATCCAGGTCCTTTAGTATCAACATGCGCCGCGTCCCCGTGAACCCCTGGCGCAGTTTGCGCAAGGGCATCGGGAATATGGCGTCCTATAAAATGGTGCCAGCGGTCGATGGCTTGCTGAATACGTTCGGCTGCATGCCGATCCGTCACAGCAATATGCACGACATTCTCGCGGCCCAAAGCTTGGCTTAGCATAGCGCGTCCGGCGGAAATTACCAACCCCGTCCGCCCGCTTCCTTCCGCATTTAAGCCAACGCGCAATGCTTGATCGAGACGACGGTTGCCATCCTCACCTGCATCGCTGGCATGGAGCAGCAAAAAGACACGGCCCGCACGCGCGGTCTCACCAATCCGGTCAGAGCCTGTCAGCACCGTTCCTGCCCGTGCCTCTAGCCCAAGACGATCCAGCGCGGTTCGTTCCAACGCCGCTTCCACTTTCGCTGCGAGGTCATCTGGCACGTCAATGGGGGCGGTCTTGAAGGCCCGCGCAAGCGCGCCCTTCAACTTACCCTTGGCAATTGCGTCTTCCAGCTGCGGCCGATCCACGCCAATCCAAGCGCCCCGACCGGGCGCACGCGCCCGCACATCGGGGGCAACCCGATTGTCAGGCCCGAGGGCAAGGCGAATGAGGCCCGATTTCGGACCCCGTTCACCGGTAATTATACAGCGACGTTCTGGGTCATGCTGAGGGTCCCGCATCGGCGGTCTCCTCGTCGGCAAACCAATGTGCTCGGGCTGCCATGATGATTTCATTCCCTTGCTCTTCGCTCAGGCCATAGTCGGCAAGAACGCCGCCCTTCGGCGCTTCGCTGCTGCCCCGGCCGCGACGGTCATCGCGGCGCTTGCGTTCAACCAGTTCATCGGTGGCCAGATCCGCCAGATCATCCAGCGTCTTGATGCCTGCCTTACCCAGCGTCACCAGCATGGCTTCCGTCAAATGCGGAAGCTCTGCCAGGGCATCTTCAACGCCCAATGCCTGGCGCGCTTCGCGGTTCGCCACTTCGCGGCGATCCAGAGCTTCTTGAGCACGGTTTTGAAGTTCGGCCGCGATTTCTTCATCTAGGCCCTCAATGGCGGCCAGCTCATGCGTTTCGACATAAGCGACTTCTTCCATCGCGCCAAAACCTTCGGCAACGAGCAACTGAGCGAGCGTTTCATCAACATCCAGTTCTTGCTGGAACATTTCAGACTTTTCGATGAACTCGCGCTGACGCTTCTCGCTCGAATCCGTTTCGGTCATGATGTCGATAGCCGAGGCGGTCAGCATGGAAGCAAGGCGCACATTCTGACCACGGCGGCCAATGGCGAGGCTCAGCTGATCGTCAGGAACGACGACTTCGATCCGCTCTTCTTCTTCATCGATCAAAACGCGGCTGACCGTGGCGGGCTGCAAAGCATTCACCACAAAGGTCGCCATGTCGGTTGACCAAGGAATAATGTCGATCTTTTCGCCCTGCAATTCCTGAACAACCGCCTGAACGCGGCTGCCCTTCATGCCGACGCACGCGCCGACTGGATCAATCGAGCCATCATGGCTGATCACGCCGATCTTTGCACGGCTGCCGGGATCGCGGGCGCAGGCCTTGATCTCAATCACGCCGTCATAAATTTCCGGCACTTCCTGCGCGAACAGCTTGCGCATGAAATCAGGATGCGCGCGGGAGAGGAAAATCTGCGGCCCGCGATTTTCACGGCGGACATTCAGGATCAGCGCACGGACGCGATCATTGATGCGCAGCACTTCGCGCGGGATCTGTTGGTCCCGGCGGATAACGCCTTCGGCGCGGCCCAGATCAACCACGACATGGCCAAACTCAACACGCTTCACCACGCCCGTGATGATTTCCCCGGCGCGATCTTTAAATTCTTCAAATTGGCGCTCGCGCTCTGCATCACGCACCTTTTGGAAGATGACTTGCTTTGCGGCCTGCGCTGCGATGCGGCCAAATTCAATCGGGGGCAGCGGATCAACGATGAAGTCGCCAATCGCGGCACCCGGCTGAAGCTTTTCGCCGTCCTTCAGGCTGACCTGCTTGAAGTAATCTTCAACCTCTTCAACCACTTCGACCACACGCCAAAGACGCATGTCGCCCGAATTTGCGTCAATCTTCGCGCGGATATCATTTTCCGCGCCATAACGGGCACGCGCTGCACGCTGAATGGCGTCTTCCATCGCTTCGAGCACAATCGCTTTATCGATCAGCTTTTCGCGGGCAACAGCGTCGGCAATGGCAAGGAGTTCAGCCTTATTGGCAGAAATGGCGTTGGACATGGTTTACCTTTCCACAGAAATAACGTCCGCCCCGTCCGTCGAGAGCGGTTTGGTGGCCTTGATCAGGGCATCGGTCAGCAGCAGCTTGCCACTGGTGATGACTGAAAACGGAACGCGCACGGTCTCGCGCGTTTTCGATGTTGTGATGAGGATGATGTCGCCATCCAGCCCCTCAATCTGACCATCAACTTGTTTGCGGCCCTCCACAGGCTCTGCAAACCGCAGGCGCGCGTCAAAGCCCGCCCAATCGGCATAGTCAGACAAGCGCGTGAGCGGCCGATCAATCCCGGGGGAACTGACTTCCAGCCGATAGGCTTCTTCAATCGGGTCGGCCGCATCCAGCACGTCCGACAAACGCCGGGACAATTCGGCGCAATCTTCGATGATCAGCTGACGTGTCTCTGGGCGTTCGGCCATCACCTGCAAGGTCGGGTCCGATGTTCCGCCGAACATTTTGACGCGCACGAGCTTCAAACCCAAGGCATCCACCTCAGGCTCAATCAGCTTTATCAGTGCGGCAATATCCGCCATCGAATCTCCGGAGTTCAAAAAACACTCTGCAACGCCCTTTGGCCGCCGGAACCTGCCGGTTCCGACCTCAACATGTTTATCGATGTCGAGAGGACAAGGCGCTCTATAGTCAGGCATGGCCGATTGAGCAAGCAGAGTCTTGCATCCTAGGGTGCCGACGATCTTGGTTCTGGCACAGGAGCGCGCAGCCTGATTTGACCTTGTTACCAGCCTAAGCTACGGAACATAAAAGGAACAATGATCGCAATCCACAGATGAACGAGCCGCTTCCCCGTAAGATCATTCATATCGATATGGATGCCTTTTTCGCGTCCGTCGAACAGCGGGATCATCCGGAATTGCGGGGAAAGCCCGTTGCAGTGGGCGGTGGCGGCCCGCGCGGTGTGGTGGCAGCCGCCAGCTATGAGGCGCGCAAATTTGGGGTACGGTCAGCCATGCCCTCGGCCAGAGCGCGGCGTCTCTGCCCGGATCTCATCTTCGTTCCACCGCGATTTGATGTCTATCGCGCCGTCTCTGCGCAGATCCGCGCAATTTTCTTGTCTTGGACGCCGCTCGTTCAGCCGCTCAGCCTCGATGAGGCCTATCTGGATGTCACAGATAATCTGCGCGGAGAAGGTTCGGCCACGCGCATCGCTCAAGCCATCCGGTCGGAGATTAGGGCCGTCACAACGCTAACAGCCTCGGCAGGCGTGTCTTACAATAAGTTTCTCGCCAAGATCGCGTCTGACATCAACAAGCCAGATGGGCTGTGCGTGATCCGCCCTGAAGAGGGGGCAGACTTTGTCGCGACGCTTCCCGTGCGGAAATTTCATGGTGTCGGCCCGGCAACTGCAACAAAAATGGAGCGGTTCCAAATCACGACTGGGGCAGAGTTGAGATCCCGCAGTCTGGAGTTTCTGACAGCAGAATTTGGCAAGGCCGGCCATTATTTCTACTGGGCCGCGCGCGGCATTGACCATCGCCCGGTCAATGCAAATCAAGAGCGGAAATCTCTGGGGTCTGAGACGACATTCCGCTCAGACCTGACGAGCTATACCGCCTGTATGGCAGAGCTTGAACCGCTGATGAAGGCCGTCGCCGCGCAATGCCAGCACCGCCAGCTGACGGGCAGAACCGTGACACTTAAGCTGCGTTACGCAGACTTTCGAACGGTCACCCGCAGCCGCACAGTGCCGCACTCGATCAAAACAGCCTCAGACATAACGGAGATCGTCGCGGCCCTTCTTTCCGGTCTGATGCCGTTGCAGCAGGGCATCCGCCTCTTGGGCGTCACCCTATCAGGCTTTACCCAGCTCAACGCACCCCTGCCTGCTCAACCAGCCCTGTTCGGCGAGCATATCTGAATCTTTAACAAGGATAATAATGCCATATCGGCATATATTTATGTCAGAATACCTGATTTTTTTCAATGAATTTAGATATTTAACTCGCTTATGATGCCGCATTGGCATTATCTCTCATTGCCCAGATCGAGCCTCCCTGAAAGAAAAAACAGTGCTCTCAGCCTCAACAGCGTTGGGCAGCACAATCTTGTCACTACGCAAATGACAACATGACGCAGGTGGTTCGCCACCTGCGTCCTTTTTTGGTGTTCGGGGCAGGATACGCGCGCTTAGGTTCAAAACATTGCAAAATGGCGCTATTTTCATTTCATTTGGCTTAGAAAGCACGTTACCCCAAACGAATCGTGCAGGGGGCTGCCGATTATATGGTCGCTGTTGATGCGTCGCATCGGCAGCAAGGCCATGACGTAAATGGGGTGGGGCACAGCATCATGTTCGAAGGAAATATTCGCGTCGCTGGGGATTTAGCACTGCATATTCTCATTGTGTCCGCCGATGAACAAGTGGCCACTCAATGTGCAGAAGGTGCAAAATCTTTGGGCCACGCCTGCCATATCGCACGAACCGAAGATGAGGCTCACGGACTTGTCGCCCGGCAGTCGCAGATCAATCTCGTCATCTACAATGCCACAACTTCGGCCCAGCCGAGCCTGGACATGCTGAGCGCGCTTCATGATCGCACCCAAAATGGTCGTAATATTATTGCCATTTTGCTTACAAGCCAGCCCAGCATAGACTTGGCCGTTGCCGCCATGCGTCAGGGCGTGTCTGACTTGCTGACATTGCCACTGTCGTCTGATGCCGTCACAAGTGCACTCGAACGCGCCAGCAAACGCATCTTGGCAAAGCAGGATGCGACGGCCCAGCCAGACCTAACCGATTCCATTTCCCTCATCCAAAGCTCCCTCAGCGCCCTTATGAATAAATTGGGGGTTCAAGAGCCAAGCTTGGCCAAGATGGAGCTGGATGTGGAGGCTACGCTTTCTGAAGTGAATGCCATTGATCCTGCTATGCTCAAGGCGATCATAAAGGCTCGGCGCAACCGACATAAGTTTTTTGAAGGCGATCTGTTCTCAGACCCCTCTTGGGATATTCTGCTTGAGCTGACAGCCGCACATCTCAATGGCCGACAGGAATCGGTGACAAGCCTTGCCATCGCGGCATCGGTGCCCGCATCGACCGCCATTCGCAAAATCCGCGAACTGGCGGATCGCAATCTCATCCACCGGTGGACAGACCCCAATGATGCGCGGCGGATTTTCGTTGCCCTAACCGAAGATGCCGCCAAGCGCATGATGGCCATGCTGGCCAGCGCCCAAAAGGCGAGCATCATCTAGTCACTGTCGCTGTTACCGGCCCAGTGCCAAAGCATTGCCAAGCACCCGCCATTGCGTAATGGTCATGCCTTCGGGAGACTGCATGATGACGACATCGGACTATGAAACGATCCGCATTGAAAAGCGCGGCGATGCAGATTGGGTGACCCTTAACCGGCCCGACGCGCTCAACGCCATTTCGTTGCAAATGGTGCATGAACTGACCGATTATTTTGATCGGCTGTTCAATGACGACAGCGTGCGCGTTATCGTGCTGCGCGGCGCGGGTCGTGCCTTTTGTGCAGGGCTGGACATCAAAGAATTTTCCGAAGGCCGCAAAGATCCTGTGCCTTTTGGCGGCGGCTTTGGCTTTCAGGGGTATCTGGCGAATGTCTATGTGAAGATGCGGCGCTGCCCGCAACCCATTATCGCTGCCGTGCACGGTGCGGCATCTGGGGGCGGCTTTGCCTTTGCACTGGCGTCTGATGTCAGGATTGCAGCGGAAAGCGCGCGCATGAACGCAGCCTTTATCAAACTGGGCCTATCTGCCTGCGACATGGGCGTCAGCTATTTCTTGCCGCGCGCGGTTGGCAGCAGCATTGCGGCCGAACTGATGTTGACGGGCCGTTTCATCACCGCACAGCGCGCCCTTGCGACGGGCCTCGTCTCCGAAGTTGTGCCCGATGATCAGTTGGACACAGCAGTAGAGCGGCTGGTGGAAGAGATGCTTGCAGCCTCCCCCCGTGGATTGCGCATGACGAAAGAGGGCCTGTCGCTGGCCATTGATGCGCCCAGCCTTGAGGCGGCCATGGCCATTGAAAACCGCAATCAGCTGATGACCAGTGCCAGCCCCAATGTTGCAGAAGGCATGCGCGCCTTTCTCGATAAGCGCCCGCCCAATTATATTCGGGATTAGGGCCAATAGCGCACCACCCATAGCTTGATCGGAGTTATCACTCACAGTCTTGAAGTAAATTGGTTTCACAACATACCCTGGCTGCGGCATCCCGCCGACATTCAAAATGTCAGGAGAGTTCCATGCATAAGACTATGATCTCGCTTTTTGCGCTGGCTGTTGCCGCCGCATCGCCCACATTTGCGGCCGAACCAATGGCAGAACCCGCAAAGCCGATGACAAATAAGAGCTGGTGGCCCGATCGGCTGGACTTATCGGCTCTGCGTCAACACGCCGCCGCATCAAACCCAATGGGCCCCGACTATAATTATGCTGAAGCCTTTAAGACGCTCGATCTGGATGCGCTAAAGGCGGACATTAAGAAGACGCTGACGACCTCGCAAGATTGGTGGCCCGCCGATTATGGCAATTACGGCCCCTTCTTCATCCGTCTCGCCTGGCATAGCGCAGGCACATATCGCACATTGGATGGCCGGGGCGGCTCTGATGGTGGGCAGATCCGCTTTGAACCGCTCAACAGCTGGCCAGACAATGTCAATCTCGACAAAGCTCGCCGCCTGCTCTGGCCGATCAAGCAAAAATATGGTGCCAAGATTTCTTGGGCAGATTTGATGGTTCTGACCGGCACGGTCGCAATGGAGCAAATGGGCTTTAAGACCTTTGGCTTTGCGGGGGGCCGCGTTGACGACTGGGAAGGCGATGAAGTCTATTGGGGCCCGGAAACCAAGTTTCTCGATGATCAGCGTTATCATGGCAATCGGGAGCTGAAGCGCCCGCTCGCTGCCGTTCAAATGGGCCTGATCTATGTGAATCCGGAAGGCCCGAACGGCAATCCTGATCCGCTGCTGGCCGCCAAGGACATCCGCGAAACCTTTGGCCGCATGGCGATGAATGATGAAGAAACTGTTGCCCTGATTGCAGGCGGCCACACCTTTGGCAAAGCCCATGGCGCGCGCAATGCAGCGAAGTGCCTCGGCGCAGAACCGGCCGCTGCCAGCATCGAGCAACAGGGCATGGGCTGGAAAAACAGCTGCGGCACCGGATCTGGCGCGGATACGACGACCAGCGGTCTGGAAGGCGCATGGACGGCAAGCCCGGCAGAATGGACAACCCAATATCTCGACAATTTGTTCGCTTTTGATTGGGTGCAGACCAAGAGCCCCAATGGGGCTACCCAGTGGATCCCCAGCGACAAGAGCGCGGCAAACATTGTCCCGGACGCCCATGATCCGAATAAGCGTCATGCGCCCATCATGTTCACAACTGACCTCGCGCTGAAGTTTGACCCAGCCTATCGCAAGGTGTCCGAACGATTCCGCAAGGATCCCAAGGTGTTTGAACTGGCCTTTGCCAAGGCTTGGTTCAAGCTGACTCACCGTGATTTGGGGCCGCGCGCCCGCTATCTG
>RFSU01000002.1 GCA_009923795.1 Sphingomonadaceae bacterium | reverse complement strand
GCCCCAGTTGAGGCAGACGCCGCCGAGCTTGGAGCGCTCGATGCAGGCAACCTTCTTGCCGAGCTGCGCCGCGCGGATCGCGCCGAGTACGGCCATCCCGTCCATACCCGGAAGCATCCGATCCAGAATAATGGCATCATAGCTGCCGTCGATGGCGTGAAATAGGCCGTCTCGGCCGGTCTTGGCATGGTCAACGGCAAGGCCTTGCTCATGCAGCCCCTTTACGATGAAGTCAGCGGTGGTGGCGTCGTCTTCGACCAGCAGAATTTTTTGTGTCATGCCCAAAATACTGGCGTGCACTTGGGTCAGAAACCACAGAATTATGGGAGAAATACACTCAGGTTACGAACTATACCCAAATTATGGGTGGGTTCAGTCCGTCAATCCTAACCTGAGTTTATTCTGCTGCTCCGGGGTTATGCCGAGCACCTCTTTGCAATAGCGATTCACATCGCCAATGACGTCAAAGGCAGCATGCAGAAAGGCTGCATCCACCGACATCATAGAGCGCACCGCGTCGTCACTCATCTCCGCCCCAAAATTGGATCGAACGGCCTCCGCGCCTGCGGCCACGCGACGGTCTAAGTCGCCCGCAATATTGGTCAGCAGATAATCTTCAAAAATATCATCGCTGTGCACACCCAATTGATGGTGGAGCAACGCGACCGCCAGACCAGTTCTATCCTTGCCAGCAAGGCAATGGATCAGGCTGGGGCTATCTAGTTCGGCCAGCCGCTGAAAATACAGTCGATAGCTTTGTTGAAGCACCGGACGAAAGGGCATGGCGCGATACAGATCGATCATCGCCTGATGCGCATCTGCGGCGGTTCGCACGCCCTTGGCCGCATCCAGATGCGAGGCCGCACCCAGTGTATTGCCCGATGCAAATAGCACTTCGCCTTGAAAATCCTCTGGCCGGGCGCAGGGATATTGGGCGCGTTCTGCATCGCTGCGCAAATCAACAACGGTCGCCAGCCCGATTTGGCTGACCAGTGCCAGATCATCGGGTGTCGCATCGCAATGTTGGCCGGATCGAAACAGCTTGCCCAATGTCACATGACCGCCCGCGTCCGTTCGATACCCCCCATAATCGCGAAAATTATGGATGCCTTGGGTTGGGAGAAGTCGGCTCAGCACGGGGTGGAATGTCCTTTCAATCTGGCTCGGCCTCTAATTGAGATATCCGCAGAGTCCAAATGCCAAAATAATTGGCGACGCCAATTAGATAGATCGAGTCATTGACGGCGGTTTGTGTGATCGATTTTGTCGATCAATCAGACCGGACAATCCAATTGGTCAAATCGGTGCATCTTGGCTAAAGCGTATCCCGGCTCAGTGCCTTTCCCGCACATTATCTTTTAAAGGACAAATAGATGGCGATCATCAACACAGAAATTAAGCCGTTTTCGGCGCAGGCCTATAAGGGTGGCAAGTTCATCAGCGTGACCGATGCCGATGTGAAGGGCAAATGGTCGGTCTTCTTCTTCTACCCGGCGGACTTCACCTTTGTGTGCCCGACCGAGCTGGAAGATCTGGCCGATCATTATGCTGAATTTGAAAAGCTGGGCGTTGAAATCTACGCCGTGTCGACCGACACGCATTTCAGCCACAAGGCTTGGCATGACACGTCGCCTGCCATTGGCAAGATCCGCTATACGATGATCGGTGATCCGTCGGGTGTTGTGACCAACAATTTCGACGTGATGCGTCCGGGCGTCGGCCTTGCTGATCGTGGCACATTCGTTGTCGATCCGCAGGGCATCATCCAAGTGATGGAAATCACCTCGGAAGGCGTCGGCCGCAATGCCGTTGAACTGCTCCGCAAGATCAAGGCTGCGCAATATGTTGCTGCGCACCCCGGTGAAGTCTGCCCGGCCAAGTGGGAAGAAGGCGAAAAGACGCTTGCTCCCTCGCTTGATCTCGTTGGCAAAATCTAACGAAACCCGAAGCCCCGCCTATTTCCTCTCCCCCCTTTGGCGGGGCTTTACCGGGGCCGGTCATGCGGCCGGCCCCGGGCCCTTAAATCGGAATTTGACCCATGCTTGACGCAAATCTGAAGCAACAGCTCTCGGCCTATATGGCCAACATCACCATGCCCGTGGAATTGCTGCTGTCTTTGGAAGATGGCCCCAAGTCGCGCGAGCTGGACGAGTTGGCGCAGGATATTGCCGCCCTGTCGGACAAGGTGTCGCTGGCCCATACAGATGACGATGCGCGCCGGCCCAGCATGCTCATCCGTCGTGTTGGCACAGACATCGGCGTGCGCTTTGCGGGTCTGCCCATGGGGCATGAATTTACGTCTTTGGTGCTGGCCCTGCTGCAAGTCGGCGGCCACCCCTCCAAAGCCGCGCAAGATGTGATCGAACAGGTCAAGGCATTGGACGGCGATTACGTCTTTGAAACCTATTTCTCGCTTTCCTGCCAGAATTGCCCCGATGTGGTGCAGGCGCTGAACCTGATGAGCGTGCTCAATCCTCGGATCAAGCATGTCGCCATTGATGGCGCGCTGTTCCAAGAGGAAGTGACCGACCGCAAGGTCATGGCCGTGCCCATGGTCTTCCTCAATGGAGAGGTTTTTGGTCAGGGCCGGATGGATCTGGAACAGATTGTCGCAAAGCTCGACAGCGGGGCTGAGGCGCGCGCCGCTGAAAAGATCAAGGCGAAGGATGCCTTTGACGTGCTCGTCGTGGGCGGTGGTCCCGCGGGAGCAGCAGCGGCTGTCTACGCCGCCCGGAAAGGCATCCGAACGGGGGTTGCGGCTGAACGCTTTGGCGGTCAGGTGCTCGACACGATGGGGATTGAGAATTTCATTTCCGTCTCTCACACCGAAGGGCCAAAGCTTGTCGCGCAGCTGGAACAGCATGTGAAGGACTATGATGTTGACGTCATGAACCTTCAACGCGCCGAAAAGCTGATCCCAGCAAAGAGTGAAGGTGGGTTGCACGAAATTGTGCTCGCCAATGGCGCGAGCCTCAAGGCAAAGACGATCATCCTTTCAACCGGGGCCCGCTGGCGGCAAATGAATGTGCCGGGCGAGGATGAGTATCGCAACAGGGGCGTGGCCTATTGCCCGCATTGCGACGGTCCCTTGTTCAAGGGCAAGCGCGTGGCCGTGATCGGCGGCGGCAATTCGGGCGTGGAAGCGGCCATTGATCTGGCTGGCATTGTTGCGGAAGTGACCCTGATTGAATTTGACAATCAACTGCGCGCCGATGCGGTGTTGCAGGCCAAGCTCAACAGCCTTTCCAATGTCCGTGTGATTGTCTCGGCGCTCACGACTGAAGTGCATGGGGATGGCGAAAAGGTGACGGGTCTGAGCTATCAGGATCGCACCAATGATCAGGTCATTCACCTGCCGCTCGACGGGATTTTTGTCCAGATTGGGCTCGTCCCCAATAGCGAATGGTTGAAGGGCGCGTTTGCCCTCAGTCCGCGCGGTGAGATTGAGGTCGATGCCAAGGGCGCAACCAGCGTCCCGGGTGTCTTTGCGGCGGGGGATGTGACAACGACCCCCTATAAGCAGATCATCATTGCGATGGGTGAAGGATCAAAATCTGCCTTGTCGGCCTTTGATTATCTCATCCGCCTGCCCGCAGAACAGGATCAGGCGCTGGCCGCCTGATCCTCATCCGGGAAACGCCAAAAACCAAAAGAAGATGGCGGTTGCGGCCGCCATGACGGCGGTGGCTGTCCAGCCGAGCCATGTCGCCCGCTGGGGGAGAGTTAAGTCCCCCATGGCCGCTGACCGCCATTAATGGCGCGGCCAGCACGCCATTGACGACCGCTGCCCAATAGAGCGCGCGGGCGGGATCAAGGCCTGCAAAGTTGATGAGTCCGCCAGCGAGGGTAGTGGCGGCAATCGCCCCATAAAAGAATTTGGCCTTGAGCGGGCGGGCCGCAAGGCTGCCAGTGCGGCCGAGCATCTCTGTGATGGCATAAGCGGCAGACCCGGCCAGGACCGGCACGGCTAAAAGCCCGGTACCAATAATGCCGAGTGCAAAAAGGGCAAAAGCGAGATCGCCCGCAATTGGGCGCAACGCCTCTGCCGCCTGAGCAGATGTTTCGATATTGCGAATGCCATTGGCGTGGAGCGTCGCGGCGGCTGCATAGACAATGGCCAGCGCGATGATCGAGCTGAACGCCATGCCCGTCAGTGTATCGATGCGGATCCGTTGCAGCTCTGGCCCTGCTTTTGCTGGTGTTTCATATAAGGGCTTGGAATGGTGGCGGTGCTGCTCTTCAATTTCCTGTGCGGCCTGCCAAAAGAAGAGATAGGGGCTGATCGTCGTCCCCAAAATGGCGACCAGCGCCGTTGCATAAGCAGGCGTCCATTCAATGTCAGGGATGACCAAAGCCGTGACGGCTTCTTGACAAGGCACGTTGGAGACCAACACCACCGCAACATAGGTAAAGAGCGATAGGGTCGTCCATTTCAGGATGCCGGCATAGCGGTCATAGGGCACCATCACCTCAACGACGACGCACAAAATGCCAAAGCCGATTGTGTAGATGACGGCATAACCGCCGGTCAGCAATTGCAGGGCGGCCCCCATGGCACTCAAATCCGCGCCAAGGTTGATGATATTGGCCACCAACAACAGCAAGACAATGCCGAGTAACAAGGCGCGCGGATAATGGCGGCGGACATTGGCGGCGATACCCCGCCCGGTCACGCGGCCAATTTGAGCGGCCACTTCTTGAATGACGACCATCAGGGGAAAGCTGAGAACAAATGTCCAAGCCAGACCATAGCCAAATTCCGCCCCGACCTGACTGTGCGTGCCAATGCCCGACGGGTCATCGTCCGCTGCTCCTGTGACAAGGCCCGGTCCCAATCGCCGTAAAAAGCCCTTGAAGCCCGTCTCGTTCTTCTTGGTCATTGCGGCGATAGTGACAACCCTTGCCGAGAAAAGCCAGCCGACATCCTTACACCCTGATCTAGAAAGTAATTTCAGGGTTGACGGATGCGTCCCTTCAACGCAGTCTTTGCACATTGGAACACGGCAGGGGGATGTCGTGCCATAGAGGAGAGGGCGCTTAAACATGGGCAGCCTGGGGAAAAAGGCCGGAAAATCGGCCGCACAAATGCATATGCGCGCCGGTGTTTCCGGCGACGTAGACACTGATTCAATGAAGCATATGGTCATGGCGATGGTTGCCGTTGCGCTGGTGTTAGCCAGTGTGGTCGGCACCTTGATCTTGTCTGATGTGCTTCACGCGCTGTCGGGCATTCTCTGCGCTAGCTTTGATCTGCCAGAGCCGATGCGCCTAACCTAGTCGCAATCGGCCGGAAGACCCGGCTTGAATTGGGCTCAGCGGCGGCTTAAGGGCCGCGCAGATGATGGTGTTCCGTGCTCATAAGGTAACGCTTGGCGTATTTCTCGCGATGATCCTCGCGTTTCGGGCGCTTGTCCCGGCGGGCTGGATGCCGAGCGAGGCCAAGGGGCAATGGATTACGATTTGCTCGGGTGCGGGCGTTACCGTTGCTTGGCTGGATGCCGACGGCAAACTTCATAAAGAAAGTGCACCAGCCGAGGCCTCTGACGGTCATTGCACTTTTGCCGCACTTGGATTTGCGCTGGATGTGCCGCCCTTTATTGATGGGCTGCCGCGTTATTCAGATCTCCCGTCCATCGCCCCCATCCGTCCCGTCTTGGTCGCGGTTGGGCAAGGCCTTGCGGCACCCCCACCCCCCAAAACTGGCCCGCCTGCGCTGAGTTGAGCTCGCGCAGTTGATGGGATGAATGTCCGTCGCTGCTGATGATGTGCGCTCAGGCGAGGCTTGAGTGCGATTTTGGCCGTCCCTGTGGATGGCTGTTTCTCAGCACATAGGTTTTATCATGAAAAAAATGGCTTGGGCTGTCGCGCCCAGAAAGTGGGCAGCCCTCCACCGGTCGTCCCTCGTCGCAATGGCAATAGCGGCAACCGCCGATCCTGCATCGGCCAATGCGCTTGCCGATATGGCAAGTGACTCAGAGGCTGACACCACCATATTTGTCATTGGGCAAAGAGAGGCCCCGATCACGGTTGTGCCGCGGGGCCTGTCCATTTCCTTGGGGAAGGATGAATTTGAGGCGGTCAACGCGCTCAATGTCGAAGACCTGATGAAGTACACGCCCAATTTCTTCGTCCGCAAACGTTTTGCGGGCGATGATAATGCCGTGGTCGCGTTGCGCGGGGCCAATACGATTCAAAGCGCCCGTAATATTGTGATGGTGGATGGCTTTGTTGTTTCCAACTTCCTGGGTAATCGCTGGGATTTTCCGCCCAAATGGAATGTTGTGGGGCCAGCCGAAGTTCGTCAGTTTGACATCGTCTATGGCCCCTATTCCGCACGTTATGGCGGCAATTCCATGGGCGGCGTGATTTCTGTAACGACCCAAGAACCGAAGGAGAGTTCGGCTTACGCAACGGCGCAGACGATGATCATGCCGTTTAAGGAATATGGCTTTGACCAAAGCTTTAGGGGTTATAGCCTAGAAGGCGGCGTCACCTGGGCACAGACGGATGGCCCTTGGTCTATGCGCCTTTCGGGTCGGCATTTTAAAAATACCGGCCAGTCCATGACCTATAATTTGCTGACCCCGGCAACGGGTGCGGCAACCGCCGTGGTCGGGGCCTATGACGACGCGCGCCTTGCGACGCCAGTTTTCGGCGCGGCATCCCCGGTTGATGTCACGCAGGATCAAGCGCGTCTTCGCATTGGCTATACAACGGCCAGTGGGTGGGAGATGGATGCGCTTGGGATGATCTGGCTCACCCAGCAGGATCTCACAGACCCCAAAAGCTGGCTGGTCAATGCAAATACGGGCGCGCCCGTCACGCAAGGCCGGGTGAGCTATAAGGGGCGTGTGTGGACTGCCACGGGCCTCACATTCTCCAAAACCCGCCGCACAGAATATCTGGCTGGGCTTAAATTCGCCGGCCCGCTGGCGGATTGGACTGTCGCGCTCAACCTGTCGCGTTACTGGATCCCAAAATGGGACACCCGCACCTCGCGGGATTATGCGACGGGCGCATCCTTGGGGCAGGGCACACAATCTTTGGTCGATAGTCCCGGTTGGTCTACGGGCGATCTGACGGTTGAACGCGACCTTGCCGGGCATAAGCTCGCCTTTGGGGCCAGCGCCAACCTGTATGAAACCGCAACAGATAGCTTTACGACCACCAATTGGGATGCGGCGACGGCGCCGTCCTTTTCAACTTCAACCTATGGGAAGACGCGTCTTTGGGGCGTTTGGGCGGAAGATACGGTCAACCTTGGCGCGCGCTGGGCGCTCACGGGTGGCATTCGCTATGATGGCTGGCGGGCCTTTGATGGCGGCATGGCCAAAGCTTATGCCGGGATGCGCAGGGAGGATGCCTATTCCGCGCGCAGCGAGGACTCCATCAGCCCCAAATTGAGCCTTCAGGGAGATATCAACGATACCCTTGCGGTGCAGATCAGCCTCGGCACCGCCAAACGCTTCCCAACCGTTGGAGAGCTGTATCAGGGGCGGTTTGATGATATCGCCCAAGCCATCGACCCGCAAAGCTTTGATCCGAATCTCAAGGCGGAAAAATCAGAAGATGCCAATCTGATCGTCCGGCATCGCGCTGGCGGCACGCAGGCGACGCTCAGCCTCTTCTATCAAAACATAAAGGACGCCATTTTCAGTTTTAGTGGCCTCAACCAATTTGGCACCGTTGTGACCAGCTACAAAAATGTCGATCAGGTGCGCCAATATGGAGTAGAGCTGATTGTGGAGGCCAAGGATGTTCTGATCCAAGACCTTGATGTCGATGCCAATCTTGCCTGGATTGATGCGAAGACCATTAAGAATGCGTCTAATCCGGCGGCCGAGGGTGTGCAGTTTCCGCGCATTCCGAAATGGCGATCCAATGGCACGCTGCGCTATCGCATTGCTGATCCGCTGAAGCTGGCGCTGGGCTGGCGCTATGCGTCGCGGCCCAACTCGGATTTATTTGGCCTGGTGCGCGGCGATGCCTTTGGCTTTCAGTCTGAATATCTGACCGTTGATACCCGCCTGAACTGGCAGCTGACCCAGCGGCTAGAGCTGGGGGCGGGTATCGACAATCTCTTCAATGATAAGGCCTATGTCGCCCATCCTCTGCCCCAGCGCACCTATGTGCTGGATCTGAAAGCGACATGGTGACGTGATGGCGCACTCTTCTAATTCATCTGAGACGGCGGCATTTTACCGCATGATCTGGCGCTGGCATTTTTATGCCGGACTATTTGTCATGCCGATGGTGCTGATCCTGTCGCTCACAGGGGCCATATATCTGTTCAAGCCGCAGATTGACCGTTGGGAGGAGCGGGGCTTTCGCAACTTACCAACATTGGGGGCCGTCGCGCCCGATGCCCAGGTGGACGCCGCTTTGGCCGCATGGCCGGGGGCCAGCTTTCACTCCTACCGGCTGCCCGAACATCCGGGGGATGCGGCGATGGTGCATATTGCTCTGCCCGCGGGCGAAGGGGGGCAGGCCATGCGCGATGTGTTTGTCTCTCCGCAAGGCCGGGTCTTGGCCAGTCTCGACCCAGATTGGCGGATCATGGACGTGGTGCAGAAATTGCACGGCCAGCTTCTGATCGGCAAGCCGGGAAGCTGGCTGGTCGAACTCGCAGCGAGTTGGGCGATCGTCATGATCCTGACAGGGCTGTATCTCTGGTGGCCAAGGGGGCGCGGCGCGGCCGGCGTCGTCTGGCCGCGTCTGTCGGCCGGGCGGAAACTCCTATGGCGCGATTTGCATGCCGTCACGGGTTTCTGGGTGTCCGGTCTGGCGATGATTTTGCTGCTGACGGGCCTGCCCTGGGCCGATGTCTGGGGCAGCGCATTCAAGGCGGTGCGTGCCGAAATGGGCTGGGTGAAGGGCGCGCAGGGTTGGACGACCGGCGGGCGCGTAGCCGGGGATGCGGATCATGCCGAGCATGATCATGCGGCCATGATGGCAAGTGGCAATGGATCTGCGATGCCGTCTGTCTCGATCAACCAAATCGTGCGCCAAGCGCATCGGGCAAAGCTCGACTTTCCGGTGGTCGTAACCCCGCCGGGTCAGACCTTACCCTTTGGCGGTGGGGTGACATCGGGCTGGGCGGTGCGATCTGACACGCAGGATCGCCCCCGGCGTGTCACCTTGGTCTATGATGCCATGACGGGTCGGCGCATCTCGACCGAGGGCTTTGCGGATAAGCATGTGATCGACCGGGTCGTGGGCTATGGCGTTGCTTGGCATGAGGGGCAGCTGTTCGGCATCGTCAATCAGATGATTGGCGTGGTGACCGCCCTCATGCTGATCACGCTGTCGAGCACGGGCTTTATGCTGTGGCGACGGCGCAAGCCCGCTGACCGATTGGGCGCGCCACCCCCGCTCCTCTCCCCACCGCAGCGCAAAATGGTCGTTAGGGTCACGCTTTGCCTTGCGGTTTTTCTGCCGCTGCTTGCGCTCTCTTTGGGGGGGATTTGGCTTTTGGAGCGGTTGGTTCTGCGACGCATCGCGGGGCTGTCACACTGGCTTGGTCTGGCTGTCGCGCCCAAAAGCCATTAACAAACCGTAGCCATGTCGCACCACCCCTTCTTGATGGAGACCATCATTGGATAATCTTGCCCATAGTCTTGCCGGAGCCGCCTTGGGCGAGGCTGGCCTGAAGAAAAAGACGGGCCTTGGCATGGCGGCGCTGATCATCGGTGCCAATCTGCCGGATATTGATGTGCTGGGCCTGTTGGTGAATGAGAATCTGGCCTGGCGTCGGGGGTGGACCCACGGCCCCATCGCCATGCTGATTCTGCCGCCGCTTTTGGCCGCTGCCTTGGCATTGTTCGATCATGTGCAGGGTAAAAGAGGCACGCGGCCAGCAGATCGCTTGCCTATCCATCGCGGCTGGCTTTTGGCGCTGGCCTATGTCGGATGGTTTTCGCACCCCTTGCTCGACTATATGAACACTTATGGCATTCGCCTGCTCATGCCCTTTTCAGAGCGGTGGTTTTACGGCGATGTCTTGTTCATCATCGATCTCTGGATCTGGATCATGCTGGGGCTGGGGGTCTGGCTGTCGCGCCGCCGTCAGCGTCAGGGGTCTGCAAAGGCGGCACGCCCCGCGCGGCTCAGCCTTGCTCTTTCGAGCGCCTATATCCTCGCCATGGGCCTGAGCAGTGATGCAGCCGACCGCATGACCCGGGATCAGGCCAACGCCCAAGGTCTCGGTCCGGTGACCGATGTCGTGGCCAGCCCGGTTCCGCTGAACCCGTTTCGTCGGGATATGGTCTTTGTAACGTCCGATTCTTACGGATTTGGCACGCTTAACTGGCGGCCCGCCCCGCATATTCATCTTCAGGATCGGCTGATCAAAACCAATATGGATGATCCCGCCTTGGCCGAAGCCCGCAAGGATAAGGCTGTGGCGGATTTCCTCTATTGGTCACGCCTGCCCTATGCGCAGGTGGTGCGGACACCGACGACAACCACCGTCACCCTTGCCGATGCCCGCTATGGGGGTCCGGCGATGCGGGGGCCTTTTGTTGTGACTGTAAAGCTACCGGCCTCTGCTGTGGCGGAGCAAACGCAGCGTGGCGCGGATCGCCCCTAATCCGGTGATCAGCAAGACGCTCAGGGCGGCAAGATAGATCGGCCCGGCGGCTTTGGCCGGGCCATGAATTTGGTGACTTGCCGTCTCCACCAAGAGGACGAGCATCAGGCCAGAAAATGCGCCCCAAGCGATGAGATGTGGCAGCGCATCCTGATGGCGTCCCCGCCATCCCGCCCAGACCAGTGCTGCCGCCACCAAAAGCTCATCCAGCGCCATTGGAATGAAGCGCGCATCGCCCCAAAAGCGGGCGACCTCGCCCAGCGAGATCAGGCCAGCAACGCCAAAGGCAAGCCAGTTCAAAAAACGCATATCCTCGCCCTCAACGCCTCTCAGAGCCAAGCTATTGTGGATCGGGCGTGGTGGACGGATTGCTGTCTTTCAGCGTGTCTCTCACAGCGCCTTTGAGCGCCTGCCCATCCACAGCCTTGTCGACACCCTTGGCCGATGCCTCTTCATCAATCACAGCGCCAACTGCGCCCATTGCCTCGGGCGGTATCGCATCGCCAAGAGCCTCCTTCGCGGCCCCCGTCACCAAGCCCTTTACAGCGTCCTCATTCACCGCAGACCGCAGGCTGTTGGCAAGGCCTTGTTCGTCAATGGCCGCTTCGGTTGCATTTCGAAAATCTTCGGCCTGCTGGACTGCGTCCCCGCAGGCCACAAGGCTCAGGGCAGCGCCCAGAGCGAACATCATGCGTTTCATCGGCGTCCTGTCCTCTGTGTCGGGCGAGCAGGCGTTAGGCCGCCGTCCCACCTGACCGAAATGGGATCGGTCCCCGCGTGTTTCAAGCACAGGCAAAGGCGTGAGACTGGAAAGAGAAAAGCTGGTGCCGCTTAGGTGACTCGAACACCTGACCCCCGCATTACGAATGCGATGCTCTACCAACTGAGCTAAAGCGGCATAGATGGCGCGCTTAACAGCGGCTGGGGCGTCTGGCAAGGCCAGCCAGCCCTCGCTTCCTGACCTTTGTGTTGAAGCTGCGCGCAACGGTGCATTGAGAGGGTAATGCACCAATGGGGACCATCAATCCTGAACCGATCTGCGCGATAGGGATCGTTCGGCCCTTGTCGACTTGGGCCTGCGCTCCCTAACCCGACGTCGCGCGATTAGGTCTTCAGATGGTATTTAATTAGCACGAAAACTTATCTAGATTAGCCTCTAGTTGCTAAAAATAACCATTTAGCTTAGTATTGCGCATCAATCGCGCATGCCGATGGGGGCGGGCAGAGAGAATTAGAACCTCCTTGCTTGTGCAAATGAGAACACAGAATAACGAAAAGGGGAATTTTCGTGAGACATACAGCTTTCTTGTCCGCCCTGCGCGGAACCTCCTGCTTGGCCGCTGCTTTTCTGACAGTCGCGCCGGCTTTGGCCCAAACACAGACGTCCGCTGACAGCACGCCAGCTCAGGGTGCCGGGTCCACCGCGTCTGAAGACGGTGACGCCATCATCGTCACCGGCTCACGCATTGTGATCCCGAACCTCGAATCGGCCAACCCCGTTTCGGTTCTGACCGGCGAGCAGGTTTTTGAACGCGGCGCGATCAGCGTCGGCGACCAGCTCAACGATCTTCCGCAGCTGCGCAACACCTATAGCCAGCAGAACTCGACCCGCTTCCTCGGAACACGCGGCCTGAACCTGCTTGATCTGCGTGGCTTGGGCACGGCGCGTACACTCGTTCTCGTCAATGGCCGTCGCCATGTCGCGGGCGACATTCTCGTCAACGGCGTGTCGCCAGACGTGAACACGATCCCGTCTGACTTGATCGAGCGCGTTGAAGTTGTGACCGGCGGTGCTTCTGCTGTTTATGGTTCGGATGCTATTGCGGGCGTTGTGAACTTCATCCTGAAGGACAATTACGACGGTCTTGCGGCACGTGCACAGGCTGGCATGTCCAAATATGGCGATGCGGGCAGCTATTACGCGTCGGTAGTCGGCGGGAAGAATTTTGGTGCAGATGGCCAGGGCAACATTGCGCTGAACCTCGAATATGCCAAGAATGACCCCTATTATGGGTCGGATCGTCCTGCCTTCGCTCAGAACGACGCATTTGTGACGACTGAAACCGATGCCTCTGGCTCACTGAACGGTGCAGCCGGTGGTTTTGACCGCGCATTTTTCCGTGATATTCGCTCGGCCACCATTTCATTGGGCGGCATGATCGCTGTTCGCTACCCAAATGCTGCAAACCAGCCTTGCGGTAATGATTATCTCGGCAACTCCTTCACCTGCGCCTATTTGTTTCAGCCGGATGGCTCGCTTGTCCAGCAGACAGGCTCAGCCCGTGTTGGTCTCGCGCCGAACGCATCCTTCATTGGCGGGAATGGCTATAAAGGTCGTGAAGGCAAGCTCCTGACCTTCCAGCCGAACCTGCAACGCTACTCGGCGAATTTGCTTGCGCATTATGAATTTAGCCCAGCATTCATTCCGTTTGTCGAAGCCAAATATTCGCGCAACGAAGCCTTTGGTTCGGTCAGCGGGCCGTTCTTCTCGCAGGGCACGACCCTTTCGGACGGTGTGACTGTTTCCGGGCTGAACGATCAGTCGTTCGTCACAACGGGCCGCGTCAATCGTGAAGGTATCCGTCTTGATAACCCTTATCTGTCGGCCACTGCCCGCACCTTGCTGGCGCAGCAACTGACGGCCGCGGTGACGGCAGGTGCAAACCCCAACACGGGCAGCACGCTGTCGGCGACCAACAAGGCCATTTCGCTGACGCAGATTACGAACGGCAGCTACCGCTTTGCTCTGCGTCGTAACTGGGTTGACCTCGGCATTCGCGACGAAAAGTTCACGCGTGAAACCTATCGCGTTGTTGCGGGTGTGCGCGGTGAGTTCAATGACGATTGGCGCTATGAATTGTCTGCGAACTATGGTGTCCACAAGGAAACCAACTTCATCCAGAACAACATGAACCGTCAGCGTTACCTGCTGGCCATCGATACGGTGCGCAATTCGGCAGGGCAGGTTGTCTGCCGTTCGCAGGTTGACCCGGCCTATTCCGGCACGGATCGCGGGGGCGTTGCCTCTGTCCTTGCTGCCGATATCGCGGCTTGCGTTCCGATCAATCCTTTTGGCGAAGGTTCGGTTTCTGCCGAGGCGCGTCGCTATCTGACGGTTGATTCGCTCGCCACGGGCAAGATCACGCAGTTTGATGCGCTTGGCTTTGTGTCGGGTGACACCAGCGGCTTCTTCAACCTTCCAGGTGGCCCGTTGGCCTTCTCGGTCGGTGGGGAATATCGTCGTGAAACCAACGCATATGACCTCGATGATGTCACGCAGGCGGGCTATGCCTTCTACAATGCCATTCCAAGCTTCACGGCTCCTGCTTTTGAAGTGAAGGAAGCCTTTGGCGAAGTGTATCTTCCGATCCTGTCAGACATGACGATGTTCAAGGAATTGTCGGTCAAGGGCTCGGCCCGCGTTGCTGACTATAATGGGTCGACTGGCACGGTTTACGCTTATGGCGGTGAAGCCATCTGGTCGCCTGTTCAGGATGTCACCTTCCGTGGCACCTATTCCCGGTCTGTTCGTTCGCCGAACCTCTCAGAACTCTATTCGCAGCAGAGCCAAAACTTTGCTCCAGGCTTCAGCGATCCGTGTTCGGCGCGCAACCTGGCGCAGGGTTCCGCGAACCGTGCGGCAAACTGCTCGGCTGCAGGTCGTCCGTCCGATTATGACTATGTTTACTCGTCCTCATTGGAAATTCTGAGCGGCGGCAATCCCGGCCTGAGCGAAGAGACTTCCGACTCCTGGACGGGTGGCGTACGCATTCAGCCGCGCTGGATCCCGGGCCTGTCGATCTCGGCCGATTATTATGACATTCAGGTCAAGAACCTGATTGCCTCAATCGGTTCGGCTCAGACCATTGCCAACCTTTGCTATGACTCAGCATCGCTCGACAATCCGTTCTGCGGACTGATCAAGCGTGCAGGTGCTTCAGGCGGCGCGCGTGGCGAGCAAAACTTCCGCATTTTGGAAGGCACGCTCATCCAATCAACGGCTAACTTCGCCAAGTCGAAGGTGCGCGGCGTCGACGTTCAGGTTGATTACAACCACAATATCGGCGTGGGTGACCTGTCGGTCGGTGTGATCTGGACGCACCAGCTGAAGAACGAATCCTATACCAATCCGACAGACCCGACTTTCGTGAATGTGTTCGTTGGCGAACTCGGCGATCCGCAGGATCAGGTGAACTTCGAAACCAGCCTGAAGGTCAATAAGATGACCTTTGGCTATGGTGCGCGCTGGATTGAGGGCATGTACCTGAATACCTATGAAGATTATAACTCGGTGAACGGGCTTCCGCCGCAGAACATCGATTATGCTCCGATCAAGAAGTACGGGAATGTCGTTTATCAGGATGTTCGCTTTGGCTATGAATTGAACACCCAGACGAACTTGTATGTCGGCGTTGACAACGTGCTCGATAAGAAGCCGCCATATGGCCTGACCGGCGTCGGCGGTGGTTCGGGTATCTATGATATCCGCGGCCGTTACTTCTATGCTGGTGTGAAGAAGAAGTTCTAATCCAGCGGTAAACTGACCAAGGAAAAGGGGTGGGGATGCGTCTCCGCCCCTTTTTCTTTGACCTTCAGGGTGGAATGCATGGCCATGGAACATCCCGCCGATCAAGCGCAGCAAAAGCTGGATTCAGGAGAGGTCGACGCGGCCATCCGGATCGCAGAAGGTGCGGCACAGTCTGGCGATGCGGAGGCTTTGGCGCTGCTCGGCTCCTGGCGACTGATCGGCTATCCTGTGCCGCGCGATCTGGCCTTGGCACGATCCTTATTGGCGCAGGCGGCGGAGGCCCGGCATGGCTGGGCGGCCTTGGCCTTGATTGCCCTCACAGCCAATGGCTCAGGTGCGCCGTCAGACTGGCAAGCGGCGCTCACCCTCTTGCGCAAGACGGCTCAATGGGATGCAGAGGCCAAAGAGCATATGCGTCTTCTGCACGCGATGAATATCGATGCCGATGGCTATCCAACGCACCCAGTTAAAGCTGAAACCCTCAGTGAAACCCCTTCGGCCCAGTGCTTTCCGGCATTTCTCACCCCGGACGAATGCGCCCATATTGCCCGCGCAGGCCAAGACCTGCTCGAGCCATCGATGATTGTCGACCCGCGCAGTGGCAAATTCCTGCCGCATCCCATCCGCACATCGGCGGGGGCAACCTTGGGGCCAACGCGCGAATCCTTGCCTATTCAGGCAATACAGCGCCGAATCGCTGCTGCGACACACATCCCTGTTGCGCAGGGGGAATCCTTTTCCCTGCTCCATTATGCCCCCGGCCAGCAATATCGGCTGCATGTCGATGCGCTTCCCGAGCCCTGTAATCAGCGGGTGGCGACCTGCATTTTGTATCTGAATGAGGGCTATGCGGGTGGGGAAACCTATCTTGAAGAGAACGCGACCCGGTTTAAGGGTCGTATTGGCGATGCGCTGTTCTTTTTAAATGTGGACGCGGCGGGCCGACCTGATGCCAAGTCGCGGCACGCCGGATTGCCCGTTGCTCAAGGCACAAAATGGATAGCCACGCGCTGGTTGCGGGCTGCGCCTTTTGATCCCTGGGGGGTTGGTGACAGCACTGGCACCCGGCGTTAACCTTTTTGAGCGATGCGCTGCCAACGTCTTTGGCGATATGGAGGCCCGAGCCGGAATCGAACCGGCGTGCACGGATTTGCAGTCCGCTGCGTCACCACTCCGCCATCGGGCCTCGATCGCGCGGTGCGGTGCGGTCTGTGCGTCGAAAAGGGCGTAAGTGTCAACCAGGCATGAATTTAAACCTTGCCGCTTGGCGCATGGGCAAGGCGGCGCTAAAGCAAAAGTTCATTCAAGCTGTATTGTATCTATAAGACACGTGTGTCACAGGAGCCAGTGTGAGCAATCTTGATTTTCCGGCCATGCGCCGTGCGATGGTGGACAGCCAGCTTCGCACCAACGCCGTTTCCGATCCTCGGGTGACCGCGGCGATCGAATCCGTCGCGCGTGAAGAGTTTGTGCCGGCGGATCGTCGCGCCACGGCCTATGTTGATCGGGCCATCCCCCTGTCCGCCACGCGGTCGATGAACCCGCCTTTGGTGACAGCCCGTTTGATTGTTGAGGCCGATATTGCCCCGACCGATAAGGTCTTGGTCGTGGCCGCAGCCTCTGGCTATGCGGCTGCCGTGGTTGCGGGGCTTGCCAGCTCTGTCGTCGCACTGGAAAGCGATGCAGCGCTTGCAGGCGAGGCCAAGGCGCAGTTGAAGGGTCTTCCCAACGTCACTGTCATCTCGGGGGATCTTGCCAAGGGCCATAGCAAGGGCGCGCCCTATGATGTGATTCTTGTTGATGGGGCCATTGAGCAGGTGCCCGATGCCTTGATTCGCCAGCTGGCGGAAAAGGGGCGTTTGGCGGCCGCGGTGATAGATGGGGGCGTATCGCGCCTGTCCATTGGCTATAAAGCGGGCGCGGGCTTTGGCTTGGATCCAATCATGGATGCTGATGCCGTTGCGCTTCCTGGCTTTGCACAGCCGAAAGTGTTTTCATTCTGAACAGATCGTCCGGGGGGACCAGAAGTTCAAGGAAAAAGGGCTAAGGGCCCAGATGAAGGAATAACAATGTCCCACCGGATCAAGATCGGCCTGTTATTGGCGCTCTCCTTGCCCAGCATGGCATCGGCAGAGACGCTGCGTGAGGCGCTTTGGAAGGCTTATACGACCAACCCGACGCTCACGGGCGCACGTGCTGCTCAGCGCGCCAATGATGAGAATGTTCCTCTCATCCGCGCCAATGGCTTGCCGGATGTCTCGGTGACCGGCGCCTATAATGAAACGCTGCATAGCTCGACCGTCTCGATTGGCAGCCCAGACAGGTTCTTTACAGGTCGTGCGAGCGTGAGTGTGCCGCTCTATCTGGGCGGCGGCGTGCGCAATGCTGTGAAAGGCGCGCGTGCGCGCGTAGAAGCTGGCCAAGCCAATTTGCGCGGTACAGAGGCTGATCTCTTCAGTGCGGTTGTGGCCTCCTATATGGATGTCATCCGCGATCAGGCGATTGTGGAGCTCAGCCGTACGCAGGTTCGTGTCCTGGGCGTCAATCTGGATGCCACGCGGGATCGGTTTGAGGTGGGTGATTTGACGCGCACCGATGTCGCCCAGTCCGAAGCGCGTCTCGCGCTTTCAAAGGCTCAGCTGCAACAGGCCGAAGCACGGCTGATCGCCAGCAAGGAAAATTATATTCAGCTGGTGGGGAGTGAACCGGATAATCTGGCCTCTCCCCCAACGCTTCCCAATTTGCCGACCACGCCGGAAGCGGCTGTGGATGTTGCGCTGAAGAATAATCCGCTCCTGTTGGCCGCAGGCAAGGCGCGGGATGCCGCACGCTATGATGTGGGTGCTGCCAAGGCGCAGCGCATGCCCCGGCTCGCGGCCATTGGCGACACATCCTATACAGATTATCTCAATTCTCTGCCGGGCACATTCCCGGGCTCGACACGGGCGACAACGGCTGGCGCGCAGATCAGCATCCCGATTTTTCAGGGTGGTGGCCCCTCGGCGCAGGTGCGGCAGGCGCAGGCCCGCCAAAGCCAATCGATTGAGCAGCAGATTGCGGTGGAACGCGGCGTGATTGCAGGCACAAGGTCTGCCTTTGCATCCTGGCGGGCATCCAATGATGTCATTCAGTCCGCCCAAATTGCGGTCGAGGCCAGCTCCCTTGCGCTCGAAGGGGTGCGTGCGGAAAATAGCGTCGGTACACGCACCATCCTCGACATTCTCGATGCAGAGCGCGAACTTTTGAATTCACAGGTTGAATTGGTGACGGCGCAGCGCAATGCCTATGTCGCGGGCTTCCAATTGCTGTCCGCAATGGGTCAGGCCGAAGCGCAGGATCTGGGGCTTGATGGGGGCGCGCTCTATGATCCAACCCAAAATTATCGCCGGGTAAAGGGCATTTTTGTCGATTGGGATCAAGATCCCAAGCCTAAGCCGCAGGCGACACGCACGGTTGACTCAAAAGCGCAGACATCGGACACCCCGATCCAGCCAGCCAAATAATAGGGAGTCGCGTCAAATGGGCGGGGCAGCGCATGAACCCTCAATGGAAGAGATTCTCTCCTCCATTAAAAAGATTATCGCCGAAGATGATGGCCGGGCGCAGCCGGCCCCAAAGGCGCGGTCGCGCGCGGCGTCTTCTGATGCCGCCGCTCCCTCCGCAGATGCCGATAATACCGTTTTAGAGCTGACAGAGGCCGTTGTCGTTGAGCAGATTGTCTCGGCGGATGCGGCGGCCGCCAGCCGACAGGCGCTCTCCAGCCTCTCTCGCCTTATCGTCAAACCCGATATTGCGGGCGCAGATACGCTTGAAGGGCTGGTGCGCGAGATGCTGAAACCCATGCTCAAGGATTGGCTGGACGCCCATCTGCCAGAGATTGTGGAACGCGTTGTTGCCCAAGAGGTCGCCCGGATTACGGGGCAGGCACAAAGCTAAACCGCGCGCCCATTGCCGCGGCTGGGTTGCAAGGCCGCCATGCGGCTGGCAAAGGCCGGATCATGTCAGAACTGCCCAAGACTTTCGATCCGTCGGCCATTGAGGCCAAATGGTATGCCCATTGGGAAGAAACGGGCGCATTCCGCCCCAATCGCCCCGATGCTGAACCCTATACGATCGTCAATCCCCCGCCCAATGTGACGGGCAGCCTGCATATCGGCCATGCGCTCGACAATACGCTGCAGGATATTCTGATCCGCCACGCGCGTTTGCAGGGCAAGGACGCGCTCTGGGTCGTCGGCACAGACCATGCGGGTATTGCAACGCAGATGGTGGTTGAGCGGCAACTCAATGCTCAAGGTCAGAAGCGCACCGACTTCTCCCGCGAGGACTTTATCGCCAAAATTTGGGAGTGGAAGGAAGAGTCCGGTGGGCAGATCACCCGCCAGCTGCGCCGCCTTGGCTGCTCGATGGATTGGGCCAATGAACGCTTTACGATGGATGAAGGTTTTAGCCGCGCCGTCCTCAAAGTGTTCGTCGATCTCTATAATGAGGGGCTGATCTATCGCGACAAAAGGCTGGTGAATTGGGATCCGGGCCTGAAAACCGCAATTTCGGACCTTGAGGTCGAAACGCGCGAAGTGAACGGCAAATTTTGGCATTTCCGCTATCCGCTCGCCGATGGCAGCGGGCATATTCTGGTTGCGACCACGCGACCGGAAACGATGCTCGCCGATATGGCGGTTGCGGTGAATCCAGAGGATGATCGCTATAAGGCGCTGGTCGGCAAAACCATTCGCCTGCCGATCACGGGCCGTGAAATCCCGATTGTGGCCGATGAGCATGCGGATCCGCAATTGGGGTCTGGCGCGGTCAAGATTACGCCCGGCCATGACTTTAACGATTTCGAAGTCGGCAAACGCGCGGGCTTCAAGGCCGCTGACATGCTCAACATGCTCGATGCTGAAGCCCGCGTTGTGCAGACGGTCGATGGGTTTATCCCGGCAGACTATCTGGGTCTCGATCGGTTTGAGGCGCGCAAGAAAGTTGTCGCCGCCATTGAGGCTGCGGGTCTGCTCGATAAGGTGGAGGATCGCGTGATCCAAACGCCTTATGGCGACCGTTCGGGCCAAGTGATTGAACCTTGGCTGACCGACCAATGGTATGTCGATGCCGAGACCTTGGCGAAGCCCGCGATTGAGGCCGTGCGTTCTGGTGCGATCAAGGTCGTGCCGCAGACTTGGGAGAAGACCTATTTCAACTGGATGGAGAATATCCAGCCTTGGTGCGTCTCCCGCCAGCTTTGGTGGGGGCATCAGATCCCCGCTTGGTATGATGCAGACGGCAGCGTGTTCGTTGCAGAAGATGAAGATGCAGCCAAGTCGCTGGCGGGTGGTAAAGACCTGACGCGTGATCCCGATGTGCTCGACACTTGGTTCTCCTCCGCCCTTTGGCCCTTTGGCACGCTGGGCTGGCCGGATCAGACCGAAACATTGACGCGCCATTACCCGAATGACGTTCTCATTTCCGGCTTTGACATCCTGTTCTTCTGGGATGCGCGCATGGCGATGCAGGGCATTCACTTCATGAAGGATGTGCCTTGGCGCACGCTTTACCTTCATGGGCTGGTGCGCGCAGCGGATGGGCAGAAAATGTCCAAGTCCAAGGGCAATGTCGTCGATCCGCTGGGTCTCATCGACCAATATGGCGCAGATGCGCTGCGGTTCTTCATGGCGGCGATGGAAAGCCAGGGCCGCGATGTGAAAATGGATGAAAAGCGGGTTGAGGGCTATCGCAACTTTGCGACCAAGCTTTGGAACGCATCGCGCTTTGCACAGGCCAATGGCATTGGCGGCAGCAAGAGCGTTGAAGCGCCTGAGGCGACCAGTGCGGTCAACCGCTGGATCATCGGCGAAGTCACGGCCACGCTTGCCACGCTCAACAAGGCGTTTGAGGAACTGCGCTTCGATGGGATGGCAGATGTCCTCTACCACTTTGTCTGGGATCAGTTCTGCGACTGGTATCTGGAACTGATCAAGGGCCAGATTGATGAAGAAACACAGGCGGTTGCCGGATGGGTGCTCGACCAGATTCTGGTCATGCTTCACCCCTTCATGCCCTTCATCACCGAAGAGCTGTGGCACGCGCTTGGTGACCGGCCCAATGATCTGATCCACGCCAAATGGCCCGACCCCCCCACCGCGACGCCCGATGCCGACGCGAGCGCGGAGATTGAGTGGCTGATCAAGCTGGTGAGCGAAGTGCGCACGGCGAAGAATGAACTGGGCATTGCACCTGGCGCACGCCTCAATGCCTTTGTGCGGGATGCGAATGCGTCGACTGTCCAAAGGCTGACGCGCCAGCAAGCAGCCCTTGCCCGACTTGCCCGTCTGGACAAGGTCTCGACCGATGCCGCGCCGGATGGCGGGGCAATTCAGCTTGTGGTTGATGAGGCGACGTTTGTCCTGCCTCTGGCTGGCGTCATTGATCTTGATGCCGAACGCGCCCGCATCACTAAGGGCATTGAGGCGGCGTCCAAGGAAGCGGCCTCGCTTGCCGGGCGGCTCAATAATCCAGCCTTTGTCGAAAAGGCCAAGCCGGAAGCGGTGGACAAGGCCCGCGCCGACCATGCCGAGAAATCAGCAGAGGTGGAGCGGTTGCAGGCAGCGCTGGCGCGGCTGGGCGCATGAGCAATATCGCGCGGCAGCGGGATTTGACGCAAGGCCCAGTTGCCAAGACGCTGTTTCTCTTCGCCCTGCCGTCGCTTGGGGTGAATATTCTCCAGTCAATGAATGGATCGGTGAACGCCGTTTTTGTTGGCCGTTTTCTGGGGGAAAGGGCGCTGGCCGCCACGGCCAATGCCAATCTGATCCTGTTCCTTCTTTATTCGACCATGTTCGGCTTTGCGATGGCGACGACCATCCTCATTGGTCAGGCCATGGGGCGGCGAGACATTGCCGATGTTCGGCGCACCTTGGGTGCAGCCGTCGGCCTGTTCTGCTGCCTAGGCATTGCGTGTGCAGCCCTGGGCTGGATTTTTGCGCCCCATCTTCTGCATTTACTCGCAACCCCTGCGACTGCTTTTCCGTTGGCGCTGACCTATTTACGCGTCATCTTCCTCGGCATGCCCTTTGCGTTTCTAGGCGTGTTGCTGAGTTCCGCCATGCGCGGGGTGGGGGACGCGGTTACGCCATTGTGGAATACGATCCTCACCGTCGGGCTTGATGCTGGGCTGAACCCCATTCTCATTCTGGGTCTTGGCGCGATCCCGGCCATGGGGATCGCGGGCTCTGCCCTTGCGACGCTTTTAGCCACATTGATCAGCCTGACCGTGCTGGTCTGGCAGATTTATCGGCGCGATATTGTCATCCGGCTGAAGGGCGCTGAATTGCGCTGGCTGCGGCCGAGCCGGAAGCCTGTTGGCGTTATTCTTCGCAAGGGCATGCCGATGGGGCTGTCAATGATTGTGATGTCGCTGTCGTCGCTGGTGATGATTGGCCTAATCAATCGCGAGGGCGTGGATATGGCAGCGGCCTATGGCGTGATGACGCAATTGTGGAGCTATGCCCAAATGCCCGCAATTGCGGTTGGCAGCGCGGTCAGCGCGATGGCCGCTCAGAATATCGGGGCCGGCAATTGGTCGCGCCTCAACCATGTGGCGTGGGCAGGGATTGGTATTAATGTTGCGATGTCGGCCACCCTGCTGGGTCTGATCACCTTGGCGGTACACCCTTTGACGGGGGTCTTCCTGCCGACGGGGAGCCCGGCAATTGCGCTGGCTGCACATATCAATCTGATGATCGGCTGGACGTTTGTCTTGATGGGCATTTCGATGGTGGTCGGCTCGGTCGTCCGGGCCAATGGCGCTGTCATCATACCCTTCATCATTCTTGTGCTTTCGGCGGTTGTCATGCGCTTTGTCATTGGCTTTTCGCTTTACCCCCATTGGGGCGCAGACGCGATCTGGGCGGCCTTTGCAGCAAGTGCATTGACCTCTGCTATTCTATCACTTGCCTATTATCTCCACGGTGGCTGGCGACATTCCCGCATGGTCGCAGGTTAATTAAAACTGTCCAAAGATCGATTTTACTGCCATCGCGCGCGCCATCAGCCTATAGTGCGCCTGAGAAAGACAGGGGATTCCATGACGAGCGGCCTTCATCTCGCCAACCGCCCGCGCCGCACGCGCACTTCTGCTTGGAGCCGCGCTCTCCATGGGGAAACCGTGCTGACGCCAGCGGACCTGATCTGGCCCCTCTTCATTACCGCAGGCGATACGGAGGAACCGATTGCAACGCTTCCCGGCGTGTCGCGCTGGCCAGTGGCGGAGATTGTGAAGCGGGCAAAGGAGGCGCGTGATCTGGGCATTCCTTGCATTGCCCTTTTCCCCAATACGCCGCGTGCGTTGCGCACGGATGATGGGCGTGAGGCACTCAATCCCGATAATCTGATGTGCCAGGCAACCCGGGCAATCAAGGATGCTGTGCCCGATATTGGTGTCCTCACCGACGTCGCGCTCGACCCCTATACCGCCCATGGGCATGATGGGCTGATCGATGCGAATGGCTATGTTCTCAATGACGCGACGGTGGAGGTGCTGGTTGGCCAGTCGCTCAACCAAGCGCGCGCCGGGGCGGATATCATCGCGCCTTCGGATATGATGGACGGCCGCATTGGTGCGATCCGCGACGCTTTGGAGGACGCGGCTTTCCCCAATGTCCAGATCATGTCTTACGCCGCCAAATATGCCAGCGCCTTTTACGGCCCGTTTCGCGATGCGGTGGGCGCAGCGGGGTTGTTGCAGGGTGATAAGAAAACCTATCAGATGGATCCGGCCAATGCAGAAGAGGCGTTGCGTGAAGTCGCGCTCGATCTGGAAGAGGGCGCCGATAGCGTCATGGTGAAGCCGGGCCTGCCCTATCTCGACATTATCGTGCGCGTGAAGCAGGCCTTTGAAGTGCCGGTCTTTGCTTATCAAGTGTCGGGTGAATATGCGATGATCGAGGCTGCCGTTGCAGCCGGAGCGGGCGACCGAGATAAGCTGGTTTTAGAGACGCTTTTGGCGTTCAAGCGCGCGGGTTGCTCGGGCGTGTTGACCTATCACGCGCTGCATGCGGCCAAGCTCCTCAATGGCTGAGTTCCGCCTCGAGACGGAACGCCTGATCCTGCGGGATTGGCAACATCGCGACCGGATAGCCTTTCACGCGATCAATACCGATCCACGTGTCATGCGCTTTCTGGGGCCGCTGATGACGCTTGAGGATGTGGATGCGCTGATCCTGCGGCTGCAGCAGATGCAAGAGGGGCTGGGCCATTGTTTCTGGGCCGTGGAGCGCAAGGAAGATGGCCGGCTGATCGGCTGGTGCGGCTTGATCCGCGGGGCGCAGAACACCCCAATTGCGGATTGTCTGGAAGTGGGCTGGAGGCTCTCCTTCGATATGTGGGGCCAGGGCTATGCGCAGGAGGTTGCCTCTGCCGCCATCCAATGGGGCTTTCATCATTGCAGCGATGACAGCATTTGGGCCATTACCGTGGATGAGAATGACCGGAGCTGGCGCCTGATGGAGCGGTTGGGCATGACCCGCCATGTCGCGCTTGGCTTTGATCATCCCAATGTGCCAGAAGGAAGCCCGCTCAAGCGGCATGTGACCTACAGCATTGATCGGGATAGTTGGGCCGCAGCGCAGAGTTGATTGGCCAGCGCCAATCGGCCATGACAGCCCCATGAACAACGTCTCCATCATCACCTTGAATGGCCATACGCCGCGCATTCATCCGTCCGCCTTCATCGCGCCGGGGTGCCGCATCATGGGTGATGTGGACATCGGCCCAGAGGCGAGCATCTGGTATAATTGCGTGCTGCGCGGCGATGTGAATGCCATCCGCATTGGGGCGCGCTCTAATATTCAGGATGGAACTGTCATCCATTGTGATCCGGATAAGGGCGGCATGCTTGGCACAAAGACGATTATCGAAGACGGCGCGTTGATCGGCCATATGGCAATGCTGCACGGCTGCACTATTGGCCGCAATGCGCTGGTTGGGCTGGGCTCCATCGTCATGGATGGCTGCGTTCTGGCGGAGAATTCAATGCTCGCCGCAGGGGCCATGCTCACGCCGGGCAAGCAGATTGACAGTTTTCAGATGTGGGGCGGTCGCCCCGCCCGAATGATGCGGGAATTGGACGAAAATTGGGCGGTGATGAACCGCATGGCCGTGGCCCATTATGTGGAAAATGGCCAAATTCATAAGGCCGCCGTCAGCGGCTAAGGGCAGCCTGTAGGCGCTGCATCGCCGCGTCTTGCCGCGCATCCAGCGCCTCAATCTGCCGGATCCTATCCTCAAGTCTGTTCAGGTCTTCGCCCTTGGGGGCGGCCATCAATTCACGACGCACGATATCCAGCTCCGCAAGGCCCGATTTGACAGCATAGCGGCTTCGCTCGAGCGCTGAGACGCGCATTTGGGCTAGGGCCCAGCTGTCACTCCCCGATGGCCCCGCGCTGGACACTATCCGCTCTGCATTGGCCGCTGCTGCGCCAAAGGCGGCTTCGCTTTCCAGTGCAGGACGGGCGATGCCTTCGATTCGGGCAGACATTTTGGGATCAGAAGGAAGGAGTGCCGCCACCTGTTGGTCTGGTTCCTGCAAAAATCCTGCTGCTTGCGCCTCAATAGGGCGCGGATTGAGCGATGGAAAAGCTCCCTTGCCCGCGCAGGCGGAGAGCAGAAGAGCGATAAGGGGCACGGCAGCTTTCATAGACCTTCTTCTAGAAGCAGCCTTTCCATGTCGCAACGGGCTTGCACTTTTAGAAAAAGCCGACTAACCGCGCCTCTTCTATGCGCGCCCGTAGCTCAGCTGGATAGAGCATCAGACTACGAATCTGAGGGTCGGACGTTCGAATCGTTCCGGGCGCGCCATTTGGACATAACCAAGCATGGTTCCCCTTTACATATATTAGGTCTTTACGCCTGCGGCGTTGGTTGGTTCCAGTTCAATTCCAGCTATAAGGGTCAGCCATGCTGACTGCTGGAATACTCAAAAGCATTTTGATCGCGCTTGGCATAGGCTTGCTTATCGGTGCAGAACGGGAAAGGCGAAAGTCTGCGCGACGGGTGCCCGCAACCGCAGGTATCAGAACATTTGCGACCGCCTCTCTTTTGGCTGCGCTTGCGATGCATCTGGGCGGTGTTCTCCTTTTATCGGTTTGTGTTGCCTGTTTGGCCGTCTTTACGGCCATCGGATATTGGCGGAGCCGGGATGATAACGACCCGGGTTTGACGACTGAATTCGCGCTCCTTGCGACGGCCCTGCTTGGCGGCCAATCTCTCGACGCTCCAGCATTTGCTGTCGGCATTGCCGTTCTTTTAACGATGCTATTGGCGGCTCGAGGGCCAATGCATCGCTTTGTTGGCAAGGTGATGACCGCAGGAGAATTGGCTGACGTCCTGACTGTTGCCGGTGCGACGTTTGTTATTCTTCCCCTCTTGCCAAATCGCACTATGGGGCCGTTTGACGCCATCAACCCCTATAGCATGTGGCTTGTCGTTATTCTTGTTCTTGGGATTAATGCGACTGGCCGGGTGGTCACCCGTTGGCTGGGCGCGCGCTTGGGCGTTCCGGTGTTGGGATTGGCGTCTGGCTTTGTTTCCAGCTCGGCGACCATTGGTGCGATGGGGGCATGGTCGCGACGCGTGCCCCAGGCCGTGGGTGCGGCATCGGCGGCTGCGGTCTTATCGACGGTTGCAACATTCGTTCAACTTGGCTTTGTCCTTCAACTCACCGACCAAGCGACCTTTGCAATCGCACTGCTGCCGATATTGGCTGCAATCGCCACAGCGGCCTGCCTTGGCATTAGCTTGACGGTCGCTGCTTGGCATAGCCTGCCCGGCGCAGTGCCAGAGATGGATCGACGTATAGGGTTCGCACTGGCTTTTATGTTTTCTGCAACGCTCGGCATCATGCTGATTTTCGCGTCGGCGCTCAGGGATATATTCGGAGAGCCGGGCATCCTTTTTGCAGCGGCCATTGGCGGCGTGCTGGATGTTCATGCGGCTTCCATTGCGGTGGCATCCCAAGTATCAGCAGGTCAAATTTCATCACAAGACGCAGCACTTCCCTTGTTGGTCGCTTGGTCATCCAGCGCTGCCGCGAAAATAATATTTGCCTGCGCCGCAGGGCCAAGAGTGTTCGCCTCACGCGTGATGCCCGCACAATTACTCATCATCCTTGGGCCTTGGCTTGCGGCGTTGCTTTTGGGACGCATTTGAAGGGGTAGAGGGCATTCCCGTCTGCGGTGGTAGATCCATTTGCATCCATCAGCCCTCCTTTGGCTGAAAGGGCAATGGCGGGAAGGTTCTGGACTGCATCTGAAGGGCCGCTCTTATCCCCCTTGCAGAAGCCCACCCCAACGCTAAGACCATGATTACCGCTCATCACGTGCGATGAGGAAATGCCTGATTGCCTGATATCCTGCCGCGCACCAATCGGCCCGGACGTCTTGCAGGAATATGCGGGTACGGAAACGGGACTAGGTGAGGGGATACGCATGGACAGCGCAACGCAGCATTCTGAACAATTTGGCGGCCATCCCAAGGGTGTCTATTACCTCGCCTTCACCGAGACTTGGGAGCGGTTTTCCTTTTACGGGATGTCAGGGCTTCTAACCCTTTACATGGTCAAGGATCTGTTGCTGCCGGAAAATGCAGCCAAGGTCGCTGGGCTGTCGACGCTCAGGAGCTTGATCGGGTTTAACGGGCAGATGACCGACATGGCCTTTGCCGCGATTGTCTATGGCTGGTATGCCGGGTTGGTCTATTTCACGCCGCTCATTGGCGGATGGGTGGCTGACCGGATCTTGGGGGCAAAGCGTACAGTTCTGATCGGCGTGTTGCTCATGAGCGCAGGCCATTTGGCGATGTCCTTTTATTCGACCTTTCTGCTCGCGTTGCTCTTGCTCATTCTTGGCTCAGGATTTCTCAAGGGCAATATTTCGGCGCAAGTCGGCTCGCTTTACCCGCGCGACGATGAATCGATGCGGTCACGTGGGTACACAATTTTTTCGACAGGGATTAACATTGGCGCTGCAAGCGGCCCGTTGGTGACGGGGCTGGTTGCGGCCATTTATGGATGGCACACGGGCTTTGCGGTTGCAGCCGTGCTAATGCTTCTCGCGCTGGTCAGTTATATTCTTGGCCAGAAACACTTGCCAGACGACCGCCCGGCCCGGCGCGAGCGCGAAAAGGCCCCACCCTTGAGCCCAAGCGAGCGCAAGCGTGTGCTCGTCCTCCTCTTCGTGATTGCACTCACCATTCCGGCTGAAATCGCCTATCCAATGGTGTGGAGCGTTGGCATTCTCTGGGTCGACCAATATGTGAATCTCGCCACGCCATTCGGCGTGGTTCCATCAAGCTGGTTTGCGTCGATGGATTCGCTCGGGTCTGTTCTCGTCGCCCCCATGCTGGTGGTTCTATGGGGTTGGCAAGCCAAGCGGGGCAGTGAACCGGCCAGCGTGACCAAGCAGGGGATTGGCACGGCCATCGTCGGATGTGGTGCCTTGCTCCTCGCTTATGGCAATTGGGGCCTTACTGAACCGGATAGTGTCTCGGCGGGCTGGGCGGTCGCTGGCTGGCTGACCATGGGGCTTGCCTGGATGTATTATTGGCCGACGACGCTTGCCATTGTCAGCAAGGCGGCTCCGCCACGTATTGCTTCAACGATGATGGGCGTAGCCTTTCTTTCGCCATTTGTTGCCCATGTGATGGCAGGATGGGTCGGCAGTTACTTCGATCAGATGTCACCTTCTACCTTTTGGGCGTTGGATGCGGCCATTGCCGCTGTGGGTGCCACGCTCATTCTTCTGTTGCGCAAGCCCTTGCAGCGGGGCCTTGAAGCTGGCCTGACGGACTGATGGCTTTGGCGGGCTGCGATGCGGCCGAGAGACAGGCGCGTATTGATTTGGCGGCCGCGCATCGCCTCGCCGTGCATTATGGCTATCATGAGGGCATCGACAACCATTTCACGGCTCTGCTGCCTGGTCATAGTGATCGGTTTTTGCTCGCGCCGTTCGGGCTGCATTGGTCGGAAGTGCGGGCCAGCGATTTTCTCGTGGTCGATTTTGCCGGAAATGTCCTAGCAGGGTCGGGGCCAGTCGAGGACACTGCGTTTCACATCCATGCGCCTTTGCACGCCGCGCGGCCCGACGTGCACTGCGTGCTCCATACCCATATGCCTTACGCCACTGCGCTCAGCATGTTGGACGACCCAACGCTCCTGATGGCCAGCCAAAATGCGATCGGCTTTAACGGGTTGATTGCGCTGTGCGATTATGAAGGTTTCGCGCTCGACAGCAGCGAGGGCGCGCGCATGGCCAAGGCGCTGGGCGACAAGATTGTCCTTCTCCTGCGCAACCACGGCGTGGTCGCAACCGGCACAAGCGTCGCCGATGCGTTCAACACGCTCTATTTCTTCGAACGCGCGGCGATGACGCAGATCCTAGCCCAATCGAGTGGGCAGGCTGTCCGCTGTGTGCCGGAGCCTGTCCTGCACCGCACGGTGGCACAATATGCCAGTTCCGCTCAGGTCGAAGGGCATGATCGGATTGAGCTCCATTTCGCCGCGCTGAAGCGCATGCTCGATCGACGGGAGCCTGACTATGCCGACTAAGGCATCTGCGCTGCGGACAACAGCCCCGCTGGTTCTCGTTGGTCTGATGGCGATCAGTTTGTTCATTAACTATATTGATCGCGGCAATCTTGCGACCGGCGCGACCCAGATTCGGGGGGATCTAAACCTCTCGGCCACAGCCTATGGCGCTCTCGGCGCTGCATTTTATTTCGCATATGCGTTCTGCCAGCTTCCGGCAGGTGCCCTGTCGGATAGGCTGGGTGGCAAGCTTGTGCTCGGCATCGGTGCGCTTTTGTGGTCGGTCTCAACCCTGCTGACGGGCTTTGTGGAAGGGTTCATGGGGCTGTTCGTCCTGCGCATGATGCTGGGGATGGGGGAGAGTGTGGCGTTCACCACCACCTCGAAAATTATCGCCAGCAATGTACCACGCGCGCAGATGGGGCTCGCTAATGGGGTGATCGGTTTTGGCTATCTGGTCGGCCCTGCGGTCGGCACGCTTCTCGGTGGGGTGATGATGGCGCAATGGGGCTGGCGCGTGACATTTGTTCTGTTCGGCGCAGTCTCCCTGCTTTGGCTGATCCCTTGGAGCCGGGTGCGCATTAATGAGGGCCAGTCTCCGGAGCAGCCCTCAGCGCACCCCGTGACGATGCGTCAAATTCTGGGCCAGCGCGCTTTATGGGGTGCTTCGCTTGGTCATTTTGCCGGCAATTGGAACTGGTATTTCATCCTCGGCTATTTGCCGATGTATCTCGAAATGCAACGTGGCTTTTCAAAGACGCACATGGCCACGGTCGTCTCCAGCGCCTATCTGGTCAATGCGCTGGCGGCCCTCTTTGCTGGCTGGGCGCTCGACAAAGCTATTCAGCGCGGCTGGTCTCCCTCACTTTCGCTCAAGCTGCCGCTCGCGGCGGCACATGTCGCCGGGCTTGTGTGCATGCTGGCGATGCCGGCCATGCCAATCGGCATCTGCCTCACCCTGCTGTTCGTTTATGAGATCGCGCTGGGGCTTTCTTGCCCCGCTTATTTCATCATTCCGCAGATCATGGCTGGGCCGTCAGCGGCCGCGCGCTGGGTCGGCGTGCAGAATATGATGGGCAACCTGCCGGGCATCATCGGCGTCTTTTTCGCGGGTGTGCTGATCGATGCCGGGAACGGATCTTATAGCACGGCATTCTTGCTGGCAGGGCTCGTCAACCTGCTCGGGTTGGTCGGCTGGCTGGTGATCCTTCCCCGCGTTGAGCCCGTGGACTGGGACGCGGCCTAGCGCCCCTTCCACTCCGGCGCGCGACCCTGCGCAAAAGCGCGCGGCCCTTCGAGCGCATCGTCCGACTCCAGCATCCGACGATAGGATGGGATCGCCCCGCTGCGCATCAGGCGATAGCCAGCCTCGACCTCCATCCCCTCTGTCATGCGCAGAATATCCCGCGCGGCGGCAATGGCGAGCGGCGCAGAGCGGGCGATGGTTTCGGCCAGTTCAAGCGCGCTTTCCAAAAGGGCCTCCGGTTCCACAACCCGATTGACGAGGTTCAGCGCCAAGGCTTCATCAGCCTCCATCCGCCGTCCGGTGAGGATCATTTCGCGCGCGAGCCGCGCCGGAATAGCCTTGGGCAGGCGCAGCAGCCCGCCCGAATCGGGCAACATGCCGAGTTGCGCCTCTGGCAGCCAGAAGCGCGCCGCCGTGCTGGCGACAATTAGGTCAGCAGCCAATGCGAGTTCGAACCCACCGCCCACCGCCAGCCCGTTGACCGCCGCAATGACGGGCTTTGTGAGCCCAAAAAACTCCGTGAGCCCCGCAAATCCGCCGGGGCCGTGATCGGCATCGACCGCCTCGCCATCATTCGCGGCACCCAGATCCCAGCCTGCCGAAAAGAACCGCCCGGTGCCTGTGATGATCCCCACGCGCAGCGCCGGATCGTCGTTCAGCGTCTTCAACGCGGCGTAGAGTTCGTTGCTGGTCGCCACATCGATCGCATTGGCCTTAGGCCGGTTCAGAGTGATGATCAGGATCTCGCCGCAGCGCTCCAGCGTGACGGCATTCAGGGCTTGGGTCATGCAAGGGGCTCCTTCATCCGGATGAGGGCATCTACTGCGACCGCACCCCGGGGCAAAGCGAGCAGCGGATTGACGTCGAGTTCATCCAGCCGATCCCCATGCGTCATGGCAAAGGCGGCAATCGCGTCGATGGCGTCGACCAGCGCGGGCATATCGCACCCCGCCCGGCCTCGATAGCCTGAAAGCACGGCGTGGAGAGGCAGCCGCGCAAGGGCGGCTTCAATTTCGGCCCGGCTGGCGGGCAGCAGGACTTGCTCAACTTGCTTGAGCAACTCAACGAAAATGCCGCCCGCGCCGAGTGTCATGAAGACGCCAAATTGCGGATCACGGCCGATTCCGACGATCAGTTCGGCGATTGTGCCTCCGATCATTTCCTCGATCAAATATGTTCCGCCAAGCCCCGCCATACGGCGCCCCGCCGTGAGTAGATCGGCCCGGCTGGACAGGCCCAGCGCGACACCGCCAAGTTCGGTCTTATGTGCCAAATCGGCACCCACCGCCTTAAGCACCAAGGGAAACGGGGCGGGCAAGGGGGCTGTGTCGTCTTCACAAAGCGCCTCAAGTTCGGCCAGCGTCAAAAGCCGCCCACGGGGCACGGGCACGCCACAGGCAGAAAGCGCCGCCTTGCTGCGCACCTCGTCCCATTTGGCAGGCTCACCCAGAAGCGGGGGCGGCGTGTCGGGCAGGGCGGCAGGGGCCGAGCGAGACCAGGCCTCGCCAATCTCGGCAGCGGCAGCGGCCGCACCGCTGAGCAGGTCGAAGAGGTTGCCCTGGCCGCTGGCCCGATCCTTCGCCCGCGACGAGGACCAATCGAGGATCAAATCCAGGTCGGCCATCAGCTGGGCCCGGTTGGCCTTGGGTTCGAGGCTGTCGAGGGCACCGGAATGGATCAGGGATTCCAGGGCGCGGCGGTTGAGGGTTTGGCCCGGGATGCGATCGCAGAGATCGGCGAGGGAACGGAAGGGGCCCTCGGCTTCGCGGGCGCTGATCAGGTTGCGGATGGCGCCATCACCCAGGTTGCGCACCGCCGAGAGGCCAAAGAGGATGCGCTCGCCCGTGGGGGTGAAATCAACGCCAGAAGCATTCACATCCGGTGACAACACCTCAATGCCCATGGCATTGCAGTTGGAGATATAGCGCTGCACCTTGTCGGTGGTGCCGGCGTTGACCGTGAGTAGGGCGGCCATATAAGCCACCGGATAGTGGGCCTTGAGGTAGGCCGTCTGATAGGTAACGGCGCCGTAGGCGGTGGAGTGGCTCTTATTGAAACAATATTCGGCAAACAACACCATTTGGTCAAACAGGGCATCGGCGACATTGCTGGCCACGCCCCGCTGACTGGCACCATGAACAAACAGATCGCGATGCTTCTGCATCTCGGACACCTTCTTTTTGCCCATGGCCCGCCGCAACAGGTCAGCTTCGCCAAGGGAATAGCCGGCCAAATCCTGGGCGATCCGCATGATCTGCTCCTGATACACCATGATCCCGTAGGTTTCCTTAAGGATCGGCTCTAATTTATGATCCACAAAATCAATCGCCTCGCGGCCGTGCTTACGATTGATGAACTTGGGGATCAGGCCAGCATCAAGGGGGCCCGGCCGGTAGAGGGCCAGGATCGAAGAAATATCCTCCAGGGATGAGGGCTTGAGATCACGCACAATCTGGCGCATGCCACTCGATTCGAGCTGGAAGATGCCCTCAAGATCGCCGCGGGCCAGCAGGGCATAGGTGCTCTCATCGTTGGCGGGCAGGTCGTCGGGATCGATGCGAACCCCACTATTTTTCTCGACAAGATCGATCGTTTTTTCGATCATGGTGAGGTTTTTAAGGCCGAGGAAGTCCATCTTCAACAGACCCATCGATTCCACATCCTCCATGAAATACTGGGTGATCACCTGGCCGTCGTTATTGCGCTGCAGCGGTACCAATTCATCCAAGGGTTCGGCCGCAATCACTACACCAGCAGCGTGCACACCGAAGGTTTTGTTGGTGCCCTCAATGCGCATTGCCATGTCAACCCAGCGCTTGACATTGACATCTTTTTCATATTTCTCACGAAACTCCGGAGCCGGAGATTCAGGGCCGATCATCTCCTTGAGCTTGGCCGGTTTCCCCCGCACCACCGGAATCAACTTGGCCAGCCGATCGGCGTCGCCATAGGGAATATCAAGCACCCGCGCCACATCCTTGAGCACCGCTTTTGAGGTCATGCGGTTAAAGGTGATGATCTGGGCCACCTTGTCCTCGCCGTAGCGGCGGGTCACGTAATCGATCACCTCGCCGCGGCGTTCGATGCAGAAGTCGGTATCAATATCCGGCATGGATTTACGCTCGGGATTGAGGAAGCGCTCAAATAGCAGGCCATTGACCACCGGATCAATGTTGGTGATCCCCAGGGCATAGGCCACCAGGGATCCGGCGGCCGAGCCCCGGCCCGGCCCCACCGGAATGCCGTTCTCGCGGGCGAAACGGATGTAGTCCCACACCACGAGGAAGTAGGCGGGGAAACCCATCTGCTCCATCACCTGAAGCTCAAAGGCCATGCGCTCGCCGTAGGTGGGATCGATCGGATCAGCAGCGCCCAGCCGCAGCCGATCGCGCAGGCCCGCTTCGGTGACCTCGGCCAAGTAGGTGACCGCCGTGTGGCCGTCGGGGATCGGGAAGCGGGGCATCTGGTAGCGCCCAAGGATGTCGTAGTCCTCCACCTTGTCCGCCACCAGGGCCGTATTTCTCACAGCCTCGGCCACGACGCCTGGCTCCAGGTGGTCGGCGAAGAGGGCGAGCATCTCCGCCTCGCTCTTGATGTATTCGGTGCCGGTGTAGCGCAGCCGCTTCTCATCGCTCACCAGCTTGCCGGTGAGCACGCAGAGCAGGGCGTCGTGGGCTTCGACGTCGTTGCGGGTGAGGTAGTGGGCGTCGTTAGTGGCGATCAGGGCGATGCCGAGTTCGGCGGCGATGCGCACGATCTCGGTGTTGACGATCCGATCTTCCGGGGAGCCGTGGTCCTGGATTTCCAGATAGAAGTCCTCGCCGAAGCACTGCTGGTACCAGCGGGCCACCTCGCGGGCCAC
>RFSU01000001.1 GCA_009923795.1 Sphingomonadaceae bacterium | reverse complement strand
TCCCGCGCCTTATCGACCAGTGCGGTTTAGCTGACGCTTTCCAGCAGGGCGGCATTGCTCGCCAATTGATCGGCGCGTTCATTATCGGGGTCGCCCGAATGGCCCTTCACCCAGCGCCAGTCGATTGTATGTGCTTTGCTGGCCGCCAATAATTCCTGCCAAAGATCTCCGTTTTTGACCGGTTTTTTATCGGCGGTGCGCCAGCCATTGCGCTGCCAACCATGGATCCATTTGGTGATGCCGTCGCGCACATAGGCGCTGTCGGTTTCCAGAACGACATGGCAAGGTCGGTTCAGCGCCTTCAGGCCCTGAATGGCGGCCATCAACTCCATTCGGTTATTGGTGGTCGCAGGATCGCTGCCGGATAATTCCTTCTCCACGCCATTAAAGCGCATCAAGACCCCCCAGCCGCCGGGGCCGGGATTGCCTTTGCAGGCGCCATCTGTGGCGATTTTGACAAGCGGAAGCTCACTCACGGTCGGGCGTAATGCTCCAGTCGTGCCAGATAGGCGAGCGGGTCTTTGCGCGTCACAAGCGCATCGGCCGGGGTGTTGAGCCAATCCCATGCGCGCGTCAGAAGAAAGCGCAGGCACGCCCCGCGCGCCAATATGGGAAAAGCCAACCGTTCAGCTTCGGTCAGGCCAAAGCTGGCTTCATAACCCGCAATCAGCGCATCCCCGACGGCGGGCACATAGATGTTGCGGGCGCTATCGAAGCTCCAAGAGCTGTGCGTGACGGCAAGATCCCACGCGCGGATTTCCGTGCAGGCAAAGTAGAAATCAATGACCGCACAGACCTGATCCCCCGACATTAAGACATTGTCTGGAAATAGGTCTGCATGGATCACGCTGCGCGCAAGGTCTTTGGGCCAGTTTGTACGTATAAATGCGCATTCTGCTTCCACCCGCGCCTTGAGGCCGGGCTGGATTTTATCAAGATCATCACCGCACCGCTCGGCCAGATCATACCAGCCCTCTGGGCCAAGCGTGTTGGCGCGATCAAGCGGGAAGTCTGCCAGCGCCTGATGAAGTTGACCCAAGACCTTGCCCGTTGACAGCGCCTGTGCGGGCGTGGGGTGCGAGACGGAGAGGCCGGGCATAAAGGCCATCATCGCCATGGATTTTCCCTGACGGATGATTGTGCCGCTGCCATCGCGCGTCTTGAGCGCCGCTGGCACCGGACATCCGCGCGCCACAAGATGATCGATCATCCCAAGAAAGAATGGCAAGTCATTGATATCGACACGTTTTTCATAAACGGTGAAGATGAACCTGCCCTTGTCTGTCTCAACCAGATAATTGCTGTTCTCAACCCCTTCGGCGATCCCTTTGGCAGAGCGGAGTTCGCCCGCGTCAAAGGCGCGCACATACTCTGCCATGTCCTCGGCAGCGATATGGGTATAGACGGCCATTTTATTCCGTCAGCTTGCGAGGAAGTTTGAAGACCATGTCTTCTTCCGCTGTTTTCACCTGCTCCTCGGTCACAACAAAGCGTTCTCGCAGGCAGTCAACCACTTCGCGGACAAGCAGTTCGGGCGCTGAGGCCCCGGCGGTCAGGCCAAGCGTGGCCGGGGTACCAAGCCAATCAAAATCCAAATCATGTCCCCGCTGCACAAGCCGCGCGGGCACGCCCAGGCGTTCGCCCACTTCGGCCAGACGCTGGGAGTTTGACGAATTTGGGGCACCGATCACGATCAACTTATCCGCCTGCACACAAATCGCTTTCACGGCTTCTTGCCGGTTGCTCGTTGCATAGCAGATATCTTCGCCCTTTGGCCCCTGAATGCCGGGGAAGCGGGCTTTGAGCGCGTCGACAATGGCGGCTGTATCATCAACCGACAATGTCGTCTGTGTCAGAAAGCCAAGCTGGGCGGCGTCCATGTCGGGAAGCTCGGCCACATCGGCCACATCTTCGATCAACGTCATGGAGCCATCGGGCACTTGCCCAAAAGTGCCAATGACCTCTGGGTGGCCAGCATGGCCGATAAAGATGATATGTTTATTCTGTTCAACCAGACGCTCGGCTTGCCGATGCACCTTCGAAACAAGGGGGCAGGTCGCATCAAGCCAATTCATTCCGCGCGCGTCGGCGGTTGCAGGGATCAGCTTTGGCACGCCATGCGCTGAAAAGACAACGGGAACCCCATCAGGGACGTCATCCAGCTCCTCAACAAAAACGGCGCCCTTGGCCTTCAAACTGTCCACAACAAAGCGGTTATGCACAATCTCATGCCGGACATAAACGGGTGCGCCATATTGCTCGATCGCCTTTTCGACGATCAAAATGGCGCGATCAACGCCGGCACAAAAGCCGCGCGGGGCGGCAATCAGCAGGCGTAAGGGTGGTTTTGTCTCACTCATCTTAATTTTGCCCCTACGCGATTGCTTGCAGCCGGGAAAGCCGCTTCCTATACCGCACCTCTGATCTTTGAGGAATCCCTTGACCATGCTGCGTAATTTTCCCCGTTTGCCCGCTCTTGCCACGCTTGGCCTTGCCTCTGTTCTGTTGGCGGGCTGTGCAAAGGATGGGGATATTGACGCAACTGGCGGTATTTCTGTCACGCGCTCGGCGTGCCCGGCGGTCGCTATTCCGGCCTATACAGGTGACATTACCGTTTTTGATCCGGCAGAGGCGCGGGATGCCAGCGCGATTGATGTCGTGGCCGCGATCACCAATTTGCGGGAAACTTGCGCGCAACAGGGTGCTGATATTGTTGCCAATGCAACATTTGATGTCCGCGCGACTCGACGAGCGAGCAAAGGCGCGCGGCAAGTTGATCTGCCCTATTTCGCAACAGTGGTTCAGGGCGGCCGCGTTGTTGTGTCCAAACGCTTGGGGACGATCCGGCTCAATTTCGCCGATGGCCAGACACGCGCTGAAGCATCTGGCTCGGCGACAGGATATGTGAACCGGGCGGCCGCCACTCTGCCCCCGGAAATTGAACAGCGTTTGACGCGCAAGCGCAAAGCGGGCGATGCGGATGCCGCAGTTGATCCCTTGGCCAACCCGGATGTGCGCGCGGCCGTGCAAAAGGCGAGTTTTGAACTTCTGGTTGGTTTTCAGCTGAGCGACGCGCAGCTTCAGTATAACGCCACTCGCTAATGTCCTTTCCCATTCGCGCCCTTCTGACTGGCCGAGTTCAGCCATTGTCGCGCGGGGAGGGGAGCGCCATTGCCAAACAGCCGCTCTCTGGCACCGTCCAGATTGGCCTTTTCGGCATAATGGGGGATGAACAGGCCGATCAGGTGCATCATGGCGGGCGCGATAAGGCGCTCCACCATTATCCCTTTGATCATTACGCACGCTGGAAAGAGGACGCGCCTGACACGGCTCTGCTGCGCGCACCCGGGGCCTTTGGCGAAAACATCTCAACCACTGGACTGGATGAAGACACGGTGTGCATTGGCGACCGCTTTCGGCTTGGCTCCGCACTGGTAGAGGTTAGTCAGGCGCGCCAACCCTGTTGGAAACAGGGGGATCGTCTCGCATGGGCTACGCTTCCCGAATTGATGGTGCGGGAGGGGCGATCTGGTTGGTATTATCGCGTCATTGAAGCCGGTCAGGCGCAATTGGGGGATGATCTGATCCTTCTCGACAGGCCCTTTCCCGATTGGACGGCGCGCCGGGTTTTTGATCTGCTTGTGGGCGGCAAATATAAGGAAGATCGGGCGGCTTTGGCCGCCCTTTCAGAGATGGATGTCCTGTTCGATGGCTGGCGGGCGCGGGCGCGCCAATTTTTGAACGGTTGACTTGGGCCCTTGGGCCAGCCATTTAATTCGAGTCGCTGATAGCGCGGGAGAGGGGTCTGCTTCGCCAGACCCGCCGAAGGAGCAACCGCCCCGGAATCTCTCAGGCAAAAGGACCGCGCTGGCAGTTGCGACACTCTGGAAAGCGTTTCGGCCTTGGTCGAAGCCACCGAAGGGGTAAGCGTCCCGAAAGGGTTGCGCGAAAGCTCTCAGGTTCCGTGACAGAGGGGGTCCGGTGCATCGCTTTTGGGCGCGGCATTGGTTCTCTTTTTGACTGGATCCAATGTGATGAGCGAATTTTCTCCCGAACCTGAAAACTGGCTGGAGGCTGAGCCTAACACTTTGCCGCTGGATGCTTGGCACCGGGCCAAGGGCGCGCGCATGGTGCCCTTTGCGGGCTATTTGATGCCCATCCAATATGACGGGATTATCGCCGAGCATCTCTGGACGCGGGAGAGCGCCGGCCTGTTCGATGTGTCACATATGGGCCAGTTGATCCTGTCCGGCGACGGGCTGGATACCGCCCTTGAAACGCTGATCACTGCTGATCTTGGTGCGCTGACTGAGGGACGGCAGCGTTATGCTCTGCTGCTCAATGACACCGGCGGCATTCTCGATGATCTGATGGTGGCACGGGCACCGATGGTGCTGTTTATCGTCGTCAATGGCGCGGTGAAATGGGATGATATCGGCCATTTGCGGGAATATCTGCCCGATGATATCACCATGAGCCATCTTGAGGATCGCGCGCTGATTGCGCTTCAGGGGCCAAAAGCCGTGGATGCGCTCAACCGGATCGTGCCGGGTGTAGACGGCCTGTCATTCATGGAGGCAGGTTCCTTCTTTTGGGGGCTGGAGCCGCTTTGGATCAGCAGGTCTGGCTATACCGGGGAGGATGGTTTTGAGATGTCCATTCCCGCCGAACATGTGACTGAATTTGCAGAGCTGTTGTGCCGCCAGCCAGAGGTGAAGCCCATTGGCCTTGGCGCGCGGGATTCGCTGCGGCTGGAGGCGGGCCTGCCGCTTTATGGGCATGATCTGGATGAGGAAACGGATCCGGTCGAAGCGGATTTGATGTTCGCGCTTTCGAAGCGCCGCCGCGCTGCTGGGGGCTTTCCGGGCGCTGCGGCCATTCTTGCCAAGCTCGAAGCGGGGCCTGCCCGGCGTCGCGTTGGCCTGACGGTCGATGGGCGGATGCCCGTGCGCGAAGGCGCGCCGGTTTTTGCGGGCAATACACAAATTGGGGTCGTCACCTCGGGCGGATTTGCGCCCAGCGTCAATGCCCCCATCGCCATGGGCTATGTCTCTGCCAACTATAGCGCACCCGACACACGGTTAGAGGCCGAAGTGCGCGGCAAGCGCGTGCCGATGACCGTCACGGCCATGCCGTTTGTTCCCCACCGTTATCATCGCAAAGGAGCCGCCAAATGACCCGCTATTTCACGTCCGAACATGAATGGATTGATGTTGACGGCAACGAGGCCCTGGTCGGCATCACCGATTATGCGCAGAGCCAATTGGGCGATATTGTTTTTGTGGATGTTCCCGCAGTTGGCGCGCAGGTGACAAAGGGCGGCGATGCCGCAGTCGTCGAGTCCGTGAAGGCCGCGTCTGATGTGTATGCGCCCGTCTCTGGCACCGTTACTCAGGGAAACGCCGCGCTGGGCGATGACCCTGCGCTCGTCAATTCTGATCCGGAAGGGGAGGGTTGGTTCTTCAAGCTGACTTTGGCCGATCCTTCAGAACTGGACGGTCTGATGGATGCGGCTGCGTATCAGGACTTTGTCGCCACCCTTTAAGCCAAACGAAGGAGCTTTCCCCATGCGGTACCTTCCCCTGACGCAGAGCGACCGGCAGCAGATGCTGGCGACCATTGGCGCGCGTTCAATTGATGATTTGTTCGTGGATGTGCCCGACCATGCCCGTCTGGATCGACCCATATCAGGCCTTGCCAATCATGCGAGCGAACTGGCGGTGGAGCGGCATTTCGCAAAGCTTGCACAGAAAAACAGCGCGGCCAGCGACCACCCCTTCTTCCTGGGGGCAGGGGCGTACAAGCATCATGTGCCGGCCTCGATTGATCACCTGATCCAGCGGGGGGAGTTTCTGACCGCCTATACGCCCTATCAGCCGGAAATTGCGCAGGGCACGCTTCAGATGTTGTTTGAATTTCAAACGCAGGTGGCGCGCCTCTTTGGTTGCGATGTGGCCAATGCCTCCATGTATGATGGCTCAACCGCCTGTTGGGAAGCGATTTCCATGGCCGGGCGCATCACGCGCCGTCGCAAGGCCGTGCTCTCTTCCGGTCTGCATCCCCATTATGTGAGTGTCGCCAAGACGATGGCGCACTTCACGGGCGATAGGCTCGATATGGCGACGCCGGAACTCTCGGCTGAAACAGACATGGACCGCCTGATTGCGGCGGTGGATGCAGAGACGAGCTGTGTCGTGGTTCAATATCCCGACATTCTGGGTCGTATTGAGGATTTATCGGCCCTGTCGGCGCGTGTGCATGACCATGGCGCGCTCCTGATCGCGGTTGTGACCGAGCCCGTCGCGCTTGGGGCCATTTGTGCGCCGGGAGAGATGGGCGCGGATATTGTTGTGGGCGAAGGCCAATCACTGGGCGTTGGCCTGCAATTTGGTGGGCCTTATGTCGGGCTCTTTGCCTGCAAGGAAAAGTTTGTGCGCCAAATGCCGGGACGCCTGTGTGGCGAGACGGTCGATGCGCAAGGGAAACGCGGCTTTGTGCTGACGCTCTCTACGCGCGAACAACATATTCGCCGGGAAAAGGCGACATCCAATATCTGCACCAATTCTGGCCTTTGTGCGCTGGCCTTCAGCATCCACCTCACGCTCTTGGGGGAAAAGGGCCTGCGCGATCTGGCGGCGATCAATCATGGAAAGGCAGTGCAGGCGGCAGAGCGGCTGCAGGTGGTTCCGGGTGTCGAGTTAGTGACCCAAAGCTTCTTCAACGAATTTACCCTGCGGCTTTCACGCGAGGCGCGGCCGGTCGTGCGTGCGTTGGCGGATCGCGGTGTGCTCGGCGGCGTGTCGCTGGGGCGGCTCTATCCAGAGGTATCGGGGCTGGCCAATGGGCTGGTCGTGGCGGTCACCGAAACAGTGACGGATGAGGATATAGAGGCGCTGGCGCTGGCGCTTTCGGAGGTGCTGGCATGACCCTGAACCAAAGCGGATGGCGCCCCGAAATGGGGGGCGCAAGCGATTGCCCACTGAACAGCTTTACCGGAAACCGGGCGCTGATGTTGGAAGAGGCCCTGATCTTTGAGATTGGCGACAGCACCACCACGGGTGTCGATCTGGCCGAAACCCCAAAGGTCGCGTCGCGGCTTGGCGGGTTAGACCGTGTTCGGGACATTGGCCTGCCGGGCCTGTCAGAGCCGGAAACGGTGCGCCATTATACGCGCCTAAGCCGTCAGAATTACGCCATTGATCTCGGCCTCTTCCCGCTCGGCTCCTGCACGATGAAGCATAATCCGCGCCTCAATGAAAAAATCGCCCGGATGACGGGCTTTGCCGATGTGCACCCGCTGCAACCGCAGGAAACGGTGCAGGGCGCGCTGGCGGTGATCCATGAACTGGCCGATTGGCTGGTGAAGCTGACCGGGATGCACGCCGTTGCCATGTCGCCCAAAGCGGGCGCGCATGGGGAATTGTGCGGTATCCTGTCCATTAAGGCAGCACTTGAGGCACGCGGGGAGGATCGTCCGGTCGTCCTTGTGCCGGAATCGGCGCATGGCACCAATCCCGCAACAGCGGCCTTCGCCGGATTTCAAGTGGAGAGCATTCCCGCAACGCCCCAAGGCCGGGTGGATTTGCCCGCCCTGTTGGCGCGACTTGGCCCCGATGTGGCGGGTGTGATGATCACCAATCCCAATACCTGCGGGCTTTTTGAACGCGATCTCAAGACCATTTCTGATGCGGTTCATGCGGCGGGCGGTTATGTCTATTGCGATGGCGCGAACTTCAACGCGATTGTCGGCCGGGTGCGCCCCGGCGATTTGGGCGTCGATGCCATGCATATCAATTTGCACAAAACCTTCTCCACCCCGCATGGCGGCGGCGGCCCCGGCTCTGGCCCGGTTGTGCTGTCAGAAGCATTGGCGCCCTTTGCGCCCATTCCCTTTGTCACAAAGGCAGCCGATGGCAGCTTGCGTTTGATCGAAGAAGAAATGGCGGGCGATGCTCTGCCGCAGAGCTTTGGCCGCATGACGGCCTTCCACGGTCAAATGGGCATGTTCACCCGGGCGCTCTCCTATATCCTGAGCCATGGGGCCGATGGATTGCGGCAGGTGGCCGAAGATGCCGTGCTCAACGCCAATTATGTCCTGAGGCAATTGGAAGACGTGCTGGACGCGCCCTTTGCCACCTCTGGCCCCTGCATGCATGAAGCCCTGTTCTCGGACGCCAATCTGGCCGAGGGTTTCTCGACGCTCGATATCGCCAAGGGACTGATTGATGAGGGCTTCCACCCCATGACCGTTTATTTTCCGCTGGTCGTGCATGGGGCAATGCTGGTTGAGCCAACCGAGACAGAGTCTAAGGCGGCGCTCGATCAGTTTATTGGCGCGCTGCGGTCTGTTGCGCTGCGCGCCAAACAGGGCGACCCCGCTTTGAAGAGCGCACCGCACTTCGCGCCGCGCCGCAGGCTCGATGAAACGCTCGCCGCTCGCAAACCCGTGCTTGTCTGGCACCCCCCAGAACTGGCAGAAGCGGCAGAGTGACCGATCCCCAACCCTTCACCCTCAACGCCGGGCCAGAGGCCAAGCGCCATGCGCCGGCCACGGCCCGCAATCGAGATGCGATTGCAGACATGCTGTTGGGTAGTCTGCCCGCGACTGGAACGGTGCTCGAAATCGCAAGCGGAACGGGGGAGCATATCGTCCATTTCGCCGGCGCTTTCCCGCAACTGCTCTGGCAACCGAGTGATCATGATGTGTTGGGGCTGGAGTCCATCTCTGCTTGGTCGGCCGAAGCGGGCCTGCCCAATCTTTTGCCGCCCGTCCTGATCGATGCCTCCGCGCCGGATTGGCCGGTGGCAAAGGCAGATGCTCTACTGTGCATCAACATGGTGCACATCGCCCCTTGGGCGGCGACACAGGGGGCGATGGCAGGGGCGGGACGTCTGTTGTCCAAAGGCGCGCCGCTCATCCTCTACGGGCCTTATATCGAACCGGGCGTGGAGACTGCGCCCAGCAATCTGGCTTTTGATGCAAATCTGCGCGCGCAAAACTCGGATTGGGGCCTGAGTGATCTGACAGAGGTTACAACGCTTGCTGCCGCGCACGACCTGCGGCTTGATCAGCGGATTGAAATGCCCGCCAACAACCTCTCATTGGTCTTCCGTAAACCTACTTAAATCCGCAGGCCTTCTTCATGCTGAACTTGTTTCAGCATCCACGGTTGCGGCACATGCCATCATCTGAAGACGGCACGAAGATGGACACTGAACCAAGTTCAGGGTGACGGCACAGGCCATTGCGGTTAGCGTCTCGGCAAAAGAGAATCGCGGAGGGGATAGCCGATGGCTGATGCTGCCAACTTACTGACGTTTGATGAGTTTATCAGCCATTGGGGCGTTGATCGGCCCGATCGGCTTGCCCTGCGGGAAGAAGATCGATTCTGGTCCTATGCTGATCTGGAGGAGCGCACCGCGCGGGTCGCCGCTTTCCTGAAAAAGGCTGGCGTTAAAAAGGGGGAGCGGATTTGCTGGATCGGGAAGAATTCCGATCTCTATTTTACCCTATTTTACGGCGCGGCGCGCTTGGGCGTGGTCATGGCTCCGATTGGCTGGCGGTTGGCCGCCCCGGAATGGGCCTATATCGTCAATGACACCCAATCAAAGCTGGTCTTTACCGGGCAGGGTTTTGAAGGGGTAGAGGCAGCGTTGGCGGGCCAACTGACGCATAACCCTCGCTTTATCAACACAACTGAGGCGCGGGAGATTTTGGACAAGACGGATCGGGTGGCGTTTGAGGCCGCCGGGCCGGACGACGCGGTGTTGCAGCTCTATACGTCGGGCACGACGGGCAACCCCAAGGGAGTTGAGCTCTCCAACCGCAACCTCTTTGCGCTGCGCAAGGGAACGGCCGATAGCGGCCTTGCCTATACCCAGTGGGAGAATGATGAAGTCGTCCTTGTCGCCATGCCCTGCGCCCATATTGGCGGCACGGGCCTTGGTGTGATGGCGCTGGCCAGCGGATTGCCGGGTTATGTGCTCGCGGAATTTACGCCCGATGGCCTGTTTGATGCGATTGAAACAGGCGGCGTGACGCGCTTTTTCATCGTGCCCGCCGCGCTCCACATTTTGTTGCAGCATCCGCGCTGTGCGACGGTCGATTATAGCCGCCTCAAATATATCCTATATGGGGCCGCCCCCATCCCGCTGGAGCTTTTGCGCCAGTGCATCCAGATGTTCGGCTGTGAGTTTATCCAGAATTACGGGATGACGGAAACCACGGGCACCATCATCATGCTGCCGCCCGAAGACCATGACCCCAATGGTAATCAGCGGATGCGCTCGGCCGGAAAGCCGTTGCCCGGCGTTGAAATCAAGATTGTGGATGGGGAGGGCAAGCAAGTCCCAACCGGAGAGGTGGGGGAACTCGTCACCCGCTCGTCCAACAATATGCTCGGCTATTGGAACCTGCCCGATGCCACGCAGAAAACACTGACCAACGATGGCTGGGTCTATACCGGAGACGCCGCCTATGTGGATGCGGACGGTTATGTCTATATTCACGATCGGGTGAAGGATATGATCATTTCCGGCGGGGAAAATGTCTATCCAGCAGAGGTGGAAAGCGCGATTTACGGCCATCCCGCCGTGTTGGAGGTCGCCGTAATCGGCGTTCCTGATGACCGATGGGGGGAGGCTGTAAAGGCCGTGTGCGTTCCAAAGCCGGGCGCAGAGATTGACGCAGATGATGTCATCGCTTGGGCGCGGGAGAAGATTGCCGGGTTTAAGGTGCCCAAATCCATCGACATTATTGAGGCGCTGCCCCGCAACGCCAGCGGCAAGATTTTGCGAAAGGATTTGCGCGCGCCCTATTGGACGGGACGTGATCGGCAGGTGAATTAGATATGGCGGATCTGGCGGCCTTTCAGGCTGAGGTGCGGGACTGGCTCTCCGATCATCTGACGGACGAATTGCGCGATGTCGCCACCAAGTCGACCAGCGTCTTTGTCGATAAGCCGCACACGCTGAAATGGCAGGCCATCCTGCATAAAAAGGGCTGGGTCGCGCCGACCTGGCCCAAGGAACTTGGCGGGACGGGCTGGAGCGAAGCCGAACGCCATATCTTTGCTTCGGAATGCGCGCGCGCAGGCGCCCCCTCGCTCTCCCCCATGGGGCTGCGCATGGTCGCTCCCGTCATCATGCAGTATGGCACGGCTGAGCAAAAATCCTGGTACCTGCCGCGCATCCTGTCGGGCGAGGATTATTGGTGCCAAGGCTATTCAGAGCCGGGATCAGGGTCTGACCTCGCGTCGCTTTCTTTGCGGGCGGATCGGGATGGCGATCATTATGTCCTGAACGGCTCAAAAATCTGGACGACGCACGCCCATGTGGCGACGAAGATGTTCTGCCTTGTCCGCACCAATCGCGATGGCCGCCCGCAACAGGGGATCACTTTCCTGCTGCTTGATATGGATACGCCCGGCATCACTGTCCGCCCCATTCCGTCCATCGCCGATGACCATGATTTTAATCAGGTCTTTTTTGAAGATGTGCGTGTGCCCGTTTCCGGTCGTCTGGGGGAAGAGGATCAGGGGTGGGGCGTTGCCAAATATCTGCTCGAATTTGAACGGGCTGTCGCCCATTCGGCGGGGCTTAAAGCAGCACTTGCAGAGGTTGTTCGTCATGCCCGCAGCTTGACCGATGATTCAGGCGCTCCTTTGCTCGAGACCCCCGGCATTCGCCGCCGCATGTCGATCCTTGCCGCGCAAATTACGGCGATTGAGGCAAGTGAAGATGTCGTGATGGCGCAGGTCGCCGGCGGCCGTAATCCGGGGCCTGCCGCCTCTATGTTGAAGATACAGGGCACAGAAACGGCGCAGCAGGTGCAGCAATTGGCGGTGGAACTCTCCGGCGATTATGCCGCCGTCAGCCAATTTGCCGCGCGCCAGCCGGGCAGCAATGAAGCCGTTATCGGACCCGACATCGCTTTGACGGCCGTGCCCCGTTATTTCAACGGCCGTGCCGCCTCCATCTATGGCGGATCAAATGAGATCCAGCGCAATATTATCGCGAAGATGGTGCTGGGACTTTAGGCGCGGGTTAAAGGGGGGCGGCAGGCCCTTTCGGCCGATTGTCGCGTTCGCGCTGTCGGGCGGCCAGAAAGCCGGGGCGTTGCTTGAGCCGCGCATACCAATCTTGCGTCCGTGGCCCGAGTTCTGCGTCAAAGCCAAAGCCCGCGGCAAGATGGACGGCATAGCCGACGCAAATGTCGGCAATCGTAAAGCGCCCGGCCACGAGCCAGTCTCTGCCATCGCTCAGCGCCTCTTCTATGCTTTTCGCACGGCCAAGGAAGAAGCCTTTATAGTCCTCCACGGCTTGCGGAAGCTGCCGTTCCTTCGGCTCCAGCCGGGTGTAGCGCAGCACGATGGTGAGCGGGAAGGTGAGAGTTGCATCGCTCCTATGCAGCCAGTTGAGCCAAGGTAGATACTCTGCCTCGTCTGGCCGAACCTCCAATTCGCTTCCCATCGCAATGCGCTGGCAGATGGCGGCGCTTTCGGTCAGCAGATGGCCGTTTTCTTCCCAAGCCGGGATGGTGCCCAGCGGGTTCACATCCTTAAATTCTTTGGCAAAGACACGTGGCGGGAAGGGCCATTGCCGCAGATCAAGGTCAAAGCCTGCTTCTTCGGCAGCCCAAAGACAGCGAAAGGATCGTGCGCCTTCGCAATGATGCAAAATGGGCAAAGTCATGGGGCAACTTCTTTGGGCTGGTGGATGGAGAGGCGGTGTTCCCGCCAAGCGATATAGAGGCCACTTGCGATGATGAGCGGCGCACCCGCCCAAGTGGAGGTGCCGGGCAGCGCCCCCCAAATGGCCCATCCATAGATCGTTGACCAAATGAGGCTGGTATAATCCATGCCGACCACGGTGGAGACAGGCGCGTAGCGCAGCGACGCTGTCAGCGCGATCTGGCCCAGCCCGCCGCACAGGCCAAGCCCTGCAATAAGCCCCCATTGATACAGGCTATGCGAGCCGCGTCCCCAAGCGACTGCCTGTTCCAGTTGGAGCGGCAGGGGCGCAAGGTGCAGCGTGAGCAGCAGGGTTGAGGAGATGAGCGAGAAGTAGAAAACGGTTGTCGCTGCAGGTTCGGTTCGGCCCATCTCGCGCAATTGGAGGCTGATCAGCCCAATCATGAAGGCAGATGTCAGCCCAACCAACGCGCCTGTCAGGGGAAAGCCGCCCGTGCCGGGCTGGATTACCACAAGAACGCCCGTAAAGCCGAGGATGATCGCGCCCCAGCGATGCACGCCGACGGACTCACGCAGCACCAAGGCGGAGAGCAAGGTTGCGAAAATGGGGACGGTGAAGCCCAAAGTCGTCGCTTCCGCCAAGGGCAAGAGGACGACGCTGCCAAAGGTGAAAAACATGCCGATCATGCCAAAGACAGAGCGACGGGCATGTGCGCCGAAACGCTGCGTCTTCAGGCTATTCAGGCCCGCTGTCATCACAATCCAGAGCAAGACAACGGGCATTGCGGCAAATTGCCGCCAGAACATGATTTCGGGGAGCCTGATGCCGCTTTCACTGGCCAGTTTAACCAAGAGGGAGAGCGACGACAGGCCGAATATCGCGAGCAGGCGCAGCCCGAGCGCGAACAGCCGTCGATCCTGACTATGTACAATCCCCCTGGTCACAGCGGCCACGCTTAAGCGCGCTGACGCACAGCGCAACCATTCAATGCAGTATCAAAGCCTTTTTGCGCTTTAGCTGGTCACTTGTCCGTCATCTGGCTTTGCGCGTTTGTGCCTTAAAAGGGAGAGGGCAACCCAGCCCAATGTCGCGGCGGCCGCAACCGGCATGGCCGATTTCAACACCCGGCCTGCGGATGCGCCAATAAGCGCGCCTTTGATGCCGCTATCTCCATCCCTACGGTCAATTGCTGCACCGACCAATGCTCCAAGCCAGCCCATATTCATCTCCTTTTTATGATGTTGGTCTAACTGACAGAGGCATGCTTGGGTTCCACAGGCTTGCGGTGCGCCCCGCGCCTCGGCTAACGCGCAAGGCATGAAGCACGCACTCACCACCACCCGCGCCCAAAATTTTGCAGCTTGGTATCAGGAGGTCATCTCTGAAGCCGACCTTGCCGAGGAATCCGGCGTTCGGGGCTGCATGGTCATTCGTCCTTGGGGCTATGGCATTTGGGAACGCATCCAAAAGCTTATGGATGCGCAGATCAAGTTGGCCGGGGTGGAGAATTGCTATTTTCCGTTGTTCATCCCTTTGTCCTTCTTTGAAAAAGAGGCCGACCATGTGGAAGGCTTTGCCAAGGAAATGGCGGTTGTCACCCACCACCGCCTGATTGGCGATGGCAAGGGCAAGCTTGTGCCCGATCCGGACTCAAAGTTGGAAGAGCCGCTCGTTGTGCGCCCGACCTCGGAAACGGTCATTGGAGCGGCCATGAGCCGCTGGATCCAGAGCTGGCGGGATTTGCCAATGCTGACCAATCAATGGGCCAATGTCGTGCGTTGGGAAATGCGCACCCGCATGTTCCTGCGCACGTCGGAATTTCTGTGGCAAGAAGGGCATACGGCCCATGCTGATCGGGCCGATGCGATGACAGAGACGCTGCGCGCGCTCGAAATGTATCGCGCCTTTGCCCAAGGGCCGCTCGCCATGCCCGTCGTGGCGGGTGAAAAGCCAGAGAATGAGCGTTTCCCCGGCGCCGTAGCCACCTATTCCATCGAAGCGATGATGCAGGATGGCAAGGCGCTTCAGGCCGGGACCTCCCACTATCTGGGCACGGGCTTCTCGGAAGCCGCGGGCATTCGCTATCAGGATAAGGAAGGTACGCAGCAATATTGCCACACGACCAGCTGGGGCGTGTCGACGCGCCTTATTGGTGGCGTCATCATGACGCATGGCGATGATGATGGTCTGCGTTGCCCGCCACAGGTCGCCCCGCAACAGGTGGTGATCATCCCCATGCTGCGCGATACCGATGAGGACGAAGCCATTCTTGACTATTGCCGCAGTCTGGCAGCGGATCTGCGCGGCAAGGCGGCCTTTGGAGAGCCGCTGCGCGTGCTGCTCGATACCAAGGCGACCAAGGCCTCGAATAAGCGTTGGGCCTGGGTCAAAAAGGGCGCGCCGATCCTTGTCGAAGTTGGCCCGCGCGATGTGGCGGGCGGCAATGTCGCCGTCCTGCGTCGGGACAGGCTGTATAAGGATGATGGCAAATTGGCCTCCGCCTTTATCCCGCGAGCCGAATTTGTCGGCAGTGTGGCCGACACGCTGGTCGATCTTGAACAGGCGCTGTTCACCGAAGCGAAAGCGCGAATGGAGACCAATATCCGCCGGGATGTAACCGATTTGGCAGCCCATTTTGCAGCGGATGACACATTTGTCGGCTGGGTCGAAGTGCAATGGGCGCGGCCCACGGGCGACGCACTCTCCAAGATCGTCGATCAACTCAAGGCGCTGAAGCTCACCATGCGCAATACACCGCAAGATGCAGCCCCCGCCGATGGCCCCTGCTTCTTCACCGACGAAAAAGCGGTGGAACGTATTTTGATAGGACGCACTTATTAAGGTCAATCTGATCGCAATCGCGCTGGCATGGCACCGGGTTGCGCGATAGAAGTCATGGGAATGAAGGTCGGGCTGTCATCGTCCGGCATGGGGGGGTTTTGAAATGCAGCGTTTGCTGATCGGTTTTGCGGGCATTGCCCTCATCCTATTGATTGCCATTGCCTTTTCATCGAACCGCCGGGCCATTCGCCCGCGTGTCGTTGGTGCCGCCTTCGGCCTTCAGGCGCTTATCGCTGTTCTCGTTCTCTATGTGCCCGCCGGCAAACTCGTCATCGAAACCATGGCCCAAGGGGTCAGCAATTTGTTGAGCTATGCCCGTGCCGGTGTGGATTTTTTGTTTGGCAATCTCGCCAAGCCGGAATTGGGAGGGTTTAGCTTTGCCATTTCCGCGCTGCCCGTGATCATCTTCTTCGCCAGCCTTGTGTCGATCCTCTATTATCTCGGCATCATGCAATTTGTTGTGAAATGGATTGGCGGCGGCATTCAAAAGGCAACGGGCGTCACGAAGGTGGAATCGCTTGGCGCGGCCGCAAACATCTTTGTGGGGCAAAGCGAAGCGCCTTTGGTCATTCGGCCCTATTTGCAAACTATGACGCCAGCCCAATTGTTCACGATCATGACGGTCGGTATGGCAGGCGTCGCGGGGACGATCCTTGCGGCCTATGCATCGATGCTTGGCAATGACATTCTGCCCTATCTGCTCGCCGCGAGCTTCATGTCTGCCCCCGGCGGTATTTTGATGGCTAAGCTGATGATGCCGGATGATCCCGCCGACTATGGCAAGGAACCAATTGTCGAAGGCGAAATTCGCTTTGGCGATGAAAAGCCAGCCAACATCATCATGGCGGCGGCCGAAGGCGCGCAGACGGGCGTGCGACTTGCCGTTGCAGTTGGGGCAATGGTGCTCTCCTTCGTTGCTCTTGTGGCGCTGGCCAATGGCTTGCTTGCGGGTGTGGGCAGCTGGTTTGGCTATCCGGACTTAAGCTTTCAGCAGATTGTGGGTTGGCTCTTTGCGCCCGTCATGTTCATGCTGAACGTGCCTTGGTCTGAAGCACAGGCGGCAGGCGGCCTGTTTGGCACCAAGATTGTGCTCAATGAATTTGTCGCCTTTTCCCAACTTGGCCCGATGAAGCAAACCCTCTCCGCCACCACGGTTGCGGTTGTCACCTTTGCCTTGTGCGGCTTTGCGAATTTCAGCTCTATCGCCATTCAGATGGCGGTCACAGGGGGTCTTGCCCCCAATCAGCGGGCCGTCATTGCGCGTTTGGGGTTGAAGGCCTTGCTGGCGGGCAGCCTTGCCAATTTGATGAGCGCGGCGCTGGCCGGGTTGCTCGTCGGGGCCTAACGCCGCCGAGGCTGCGGCTCAGGCGGGTTCTGTGTCCATCAGATCGGCGAGGTCGAGATCCAGCCGCTCAATCAGGGTGCGCATGCGCGGCCATATGCGCGTTAGGAACACGTCCCGCTCTTGCACCTTAAGGGCGTTGACCGCACCGGGGGCAATAAACATGCCCACCCCGCGCTTTACAACCACATGCCCGTCATCCTGTAGGGTCTGATAGGCTTTGGCGACGGTCAGCGGATTGGTGCCTGTGGACGCCGCAAAGGCCCGCACAGACGGCAATTGATCGCCCTCCGCATATCTGCCCTCAATAATCTCAAACGCCAGCATCCCGCGCAGGCGCAGGTAAACCGGGATTTCGTCAAAGCTGGCTGCTGTCATGCCACCTTAATACAGCAAGGCAGTGGCGTGTCACGAAAATAATGCGTTAGATAATCCAGTGACTTATGACGGCATCTGGTTCCGGGCGGGGCCGCTCTTCCTGCGCTTTGCTGGGGGAGCCGATGAAGATAAAGCCTGCAATCCTCTCCTCCTCCGATCCAAATGCTGCATGAACCGCCGCTGAGTAGCTGGGCCACCCCGTCAGCCAGCCACCGACAAACCCTTGCGCGTGAACGGCATTCAGCAATTGCATGCAGGCCGCACCCACCGACAGCTCCTGCTCCCAAAGCGGAATTTTGCTCTCCTTCTTAGGAGAAGAAAGCACAACGACCAGCGAAGGTGCTTGCCGGGCGAATTGCTCCATCGCGTCTAGCTCGAGCCGACCTGCATCGGGCTTTTCCGCCCGATAGGCCTTGGTCAACAGAGCGGCCAGCGCCTCCCGCTGATCCGCGCCGACCACAATGAAGCGCCAAGGGGCAAGTTTTCCATGGTCGGGAACGCGGCTTGCCGCGTGCAGGATGTTGCCCATCTGCGCTGCATCCGGGCCGGGGGCGATCATATCGCGCGGCTTGCCCGATCTGCGGGAGAGGAGGAGCGAAAGCGGCGTTGTCGTGTCGTTGAACATGGCATCGCCGCTATCAGCGGGCAGGGGGCAAGGCAAGCAGTGCCTATTTATCCACTCCCTTGGCCTTTCCCCATTGGCGGGCGGCGGTGTAGCCAAGATAGCCTGTGCCAAAGAGCGCCCAAAGGGGTTCGGGGATGCCCGCCAGATAGGCGTTCATGCCCGTGGCAATGGCCTTTGCCATGTCTGGGCGGACGGACGCGATCAAGCCCATGGGGATTGCCCATAGGATCATGGCGTACATGACATAGAGGAAGCTGGGTCGCGCCCGGCTTGTCCAAGGGTCGGTCGATCCAGCCTCGGCCACAATGGCGGACAGCTGAACCCGCAGGACATCCATTTCTTGCGATCCCTGAAGTTTCAGCAGCTCAAGCTTCGCTGCATCCCGGGCGCGGGGATCGGGAATGATCTTATCGAGCAATTGGGTGATGGGGGACAATATGCCTTCGATGAGCGACATCTGGTTATCTCCGGTTCAAAATACGAATCAGAGATAACCAGATAGGTTAGATGTAGGAAAGTGGTTTTTGCACTCTCCGCCTTATCGCGCCTGTTCCGCTGCAATCCAGCGGGTGATGGCACTTTCCAACACATCCAGCGGAACAGCGCCTTGGCCCAGCACCGCATCGTGGAAGCGGCGCAGGTCGAACTTCGGCCCCAGTGCGGCCTCGGCCTTCGCCCGCAATTCGCGGATCTTAATCTCCCCGATTTTATAGCCGAGTGCTTGGCCGGGCCATGAGATATAGCGATTGACCTCTGCCTCAATATTGGCCGCACTCAGTGCTGAATTTTCGGTCATGAACTTGATCGCCTGTGCCTTGGTCCAGCCCTTGCTGTGCAGGCCCGTATCTACGACCAATCGGCAGGCGCGCCACATCTCGTACGACAGGCGACCCATCATCTTTTCCGGCGTATCATATAGGCCCATTTCTTCGCCCAGATATTCGGAATACAGTCCCCATCCTTCACCATAGGCGGTGAACCAGGCGGCGTGTTTGCGAAAATCTGGTAGGTCAATTTCCTGCTGTAAAGCACCCTGAAAATGATGGCCGGGCACGGCCTCATGCGCGGTGAGCGCGGGCAATTCATAGATTGGGCGTTGGTTCAGCTTTGATGTGTTGACATAGTAGAACCCAGCAATGCCGCCTGCCAAAGAGCCAGAGGCGTAATAGGCCGTGGTCGTCGTCTCCGCCGTTTCCTTAGGAATTTCGCGCAGGCCATAGGTCAGGCGGGGCAACTTGCCGAAATATTGGGGCAGCTTTCCGTCGATCAGCTTGGCCTGTCGCGCGGCGGCCTGCATCAATTGTTCTGGCGTCGTCGCATAATAAGCTGGGTCAGATCGCAGCTTGGCAATCATCGTCTGGCGGTCGGGATAGCCGGCCGATTTGGCCACTTCGTCCATCCGTTTCAAAATGCGCGTCACTTCGGACAGGCCGATCTGGTGAATTTGGTCTGGCGTCAAATTGGTCGTGGTGTGCGTTCTGGCGCGAAAGGCATAATAGGCTGGGCCGCCGGGCAGGAAGGACGCCCCCACGCGCTTGGCGCATTTGGGTTGATAGTCTTTCACATAAAAGGCCGAAAACTGGTGATAAGCAGGTGTTAAGACATCGCGGATCAGGCGGATGGCCTCAGCCTTCATCTCCGCCCATTCGGCGTCCGTTAGATCAGCCGGTTTTGCCCGCTTAAACGGCCCGTAAAACCGCGTCTCTTCAGCAGGTCCGGCAACGGCTCCGTCAATTGTCCGTTCAAATGCGCCCATGGCGTCGCATGGCTGAACAAAGCCCCGCGCAATGGCCTGTTTCGTAATGGCGATGATGTCCGCATTCATCTTTGGAAATTGGGAGAGGCGGGCAAGATAGCTGCGATAATTGCGTGCGGTGAACAGCGGGACGTAATCGCCAAGACCGGCAAAGCTTTGATAGGGGTTTTCATATGTCGTGAACAACATTGTTCGCTGACCAAAGCGGTTGCCCTCAATTTGCTCGGACAGGATGCGGGCCAGCACGCCCTTATTCGCCCGCTCTGTATCCGACAGATCCGCTTCTGGGATCGCCGTCAAACGGTCGAGCAACCCTTGGGCGTCCTTTGCTGATCGATCTTGCGCTGCAAGGCTGATGTCCGAGACTTTGTCATCATAATCCCGAACGCTCAAAGATGTTGCCGCCACGGGATTTTCTTTCAGCCACCATTGCCAGTGATCGCTAATCACGGCCTTTAGATCATCCGAAGGGGCCGCAAGGGCAGGCGTCGAAACCGCAACCAAAAGGGCAGTGGCAAAAAAGCGCATGGTGTTTATCTCCTTTGGATCCAGTTTCGTTCAAGCCGTGCCCGCTTGCAATGGCGTGAATGCAGCCGCTAGGACAGGATTATGGTTTTTTTGATTTGATTTCAGGGGGGTTGTGGAGATGCGGCGTCTTGTTCCTGCTATTGTGAGCCTATTCATGTCGACATCTCTTTTGGCTGCGATTCCTGATCCTGTGCCTCCAGTTCCGCGCTTGGCCTATCCGCCAACGCGCGCGACCGATCTTGTTGAAGACCAATTTGGGGTGAAGGTGGCCGACCCTTATCGCTGGCTGGAAAATGACGTTCGCGTTGATTCAGAGGTGCGCGGCTGGGTGGATGCCCAGAACCAGATCACACAAGACTATCTGAAAACTCTGCCCGGACGCGATATATTTGCTGAGCGGCTGAAGATCTTGTTTGATTTTGACCGGATCGGCACGCCGCGCAAGGCAGGCAACCGCTATTTCTTCTCACGCAATGATGGCCGCCAGAACCAGTCTGTCTTGATGGTGCAGGATGGATTGACGGGCACACCGCGTGTTCTGATCGATCCCAATGGCTGGGCCAAGGATGGTGCAACGGCGCTCGCCGAATGGCACCCGTCGGGCGACGGCCGCTACCTTGTCTATACGGTTCAAGACGGTGGCACTGATTGGCGGATCGTGCGCGTGATGGATGTCGAAACCGGGGAGCAGCTGGGAGATGAGCTGCGCTGGGTGAAATTCTCCAACATCAGCTGGACGAAGGACAATAAGGGCTTTTTCTATTCCCGCTTTGCAGAACCGGATTCGAACGCAGAGTTTCAGTCGGTGAACACGAACCAAACGGTCTTTTACCATCAGCTGGGCACGTCTCAGGCGCAAGATCGCCAAGTCTATGCCACGCAAGATAGGCCCCTGCTCGGCCATTCAGCACAGGTGACGGATGATGGCCAATATCTGCTGATCACCAGTTCCGGGGGAACGGATGATCGCTATGAGCTGACAATCGGGTCGCTTGAGCAGGCCGGCAGCGTGACCAAGCCCATCCGCTTTCGTCCGCTGGTGCCAGGGCTGAACCATAATTGGGAATTGGCGGGTTCAGTTGGTTCAACCTTTTACTTTCTGACGAACAAAGATGCACCGCGGGGTCGACTGGTCGCGATGGATGTGGCGAAGCCCGTTACGCTGTCGGAAATTGTGCCGCAGGCAAAGGCGACACTGGTGGGCACATCGCTGGTCGGAGACCGAATGATCCTCGCATATTTGGGGGATGCGCGCTCAGAGGTTGAGGTCCGCGATCTCAAAGGTCAGCCTGTATCGATGGTGACGCTCCCCTCTATCGGGACTGCGGCAGGCTTTGGCGGGAAGGGCGGTGACCCAGAAACCTTCTTTACCTTCTCAAGCTTTGCCTCCCCGCCGACCGTCTATCGGTTTGATACGGCAACGGGGCAGATGGAGGCGTTCTTCAAACCGAAACTCGCTTTTGATCCGGCCGATTATGAAACCAGTCAGCTGTTCTATTCGTCAAAGGATGGCACACGCATTCCGCTCTATGTTATCAAGCGTAAGGGTACACCCGCTGGCGCACCGACCATTTTATATGGCTATGGCGGGTTTAATATTTCAATGACGCCGTCCTTCAGCCCAACCCGCATTGCTTGGCTGGAACAGGGCGGAGTCTATGCCATCGCGAACCTGCGCGGCGGCGGAGAATATGGCAAAGAGTGGCACGATGCTGGGCGTCTGGCGCAAAAGCAGAATGTGTTTGATGATTTTATTGCCGCCGGTGAATATTTGATTGCCGAGGGCATTAGTGGTGTTGGCAAACTTGCGATTGAAGGGCGGTCTAATGGGGGGCTGCTGATTGGGGCGGTTGTGAATCAACGGCCCGACCTCTTTGCCGCGGCCCTGCCGGCCGTCGGCGTTATGGATATGCTCCGGTTTAATCGCTTCACCGCTGGTCGCTATTGGGTGGATGATTATGGCGATCCCGGAAAGGCTAAAGATTTTGGGGTCTTAAAGGCCTATTCGCCCTATCATAACATCGCGGCTGGCAAGCAATATCCTGCGATCCTTGTGACAACGGCGGATACGGATGACCGGGTCGTCCCCGGCCATAGCTTTAAGTATACAGCGGCCTTGCAGGCGGCAGATTTGGGCACAAAGCCGCGTCTCATCCGCATTGAAACGCGCGCCGGGCATGGGTCGGGCAAGCCGACTGACAAGATTGTCTCTGAAACTGCTGATCTTTGGTCGTTCGTTGCGAAATGGACCGGGCTGGACGTGCGTCCGCGCTAACCATCTCATATCAGGCGAAAAATCCTTAACCTCAGATTACAAACCGGTTCAGCAACTTGTCATGGAGCGATTCGCATATTCGTCTTTGCCGACCCTTTCTTGTCGGTAGGGAGATGGAGACGAAACATGAAGACGATTTCTAAGGCCGCGCTAATAGCGACGACGGGTGCGATGCTAATGACGGCCATGCCAGCCAATGCCAAGCCCGATCGACGCGACCATAAGGGCATCAGCGCTGGCGATGTGCTTGTTGGTGCGCTCATCCTCGGTGGTATCGCCGCCGTGGCGTCTTCCTCACCCCGCAACTGGGATGATGATCAGAACAGCTATGGTCATAACGGCTATGACAATAACGGCTATGAGAGCCGCAGAGCGGTTGATCAGTGCGTTAGGGCCGCCCTTCGAGAAGCCAGCCGTTATGGCGGGTGGGCTCGGGTGACCGACGTGATGCGGGTTGATCGTATCCGTGGCGGTTATGAAGTCCGTGGCCGTGTTGTTGTCAAAGACGACTATGGCCGTGACAAGGGTCCCTTCAGCTGCGTGACGCGATATGGTGGCGTTTCGAATGTTGATTTATACGGGCTGCGTAGCCGTTATTAAATAGGGGGCCGGTCCGAAAGGGTCGGCTCCTCTTCTATTTAGGTCTCGTGACCTAGACAGCGGACGACGCGCTCTTTATCGGCTGGCCATGACCGTTCAGCCTTCTGATTCCATCCTCATTGTCGATTTCGGTAGCCAAGTGACGCAGCTCATTGCGCGTCGTGTGCGTGAAGCCGGTGTGTATAGCGAAATCGCGCCCTTCAACTCGGCGGAGGCCGCTTTTGACCGGATGAAGCCCAAGGGCATTATTCTCTCAGGCGGCCCAGCTTCCGTACCCGAAGCAGGGTCCCCGCGCGCACCGCAATGCCTGTTTGACTCGGGCCTTCCAATTTTGGGCATCTGCTATGGCCAGCAGACCATGTCGCAGCAACTGGGCGGCACGGTGGAGCCGGGGGACAGCGGTGAATTTGGCCGTGCCTTTATCGACATTGCCGATGAATGTTTGCTGTTTGACGGGCTTTGGGAAAAGGGCTCCCGCCATCAGGTCTGGATGAGCCATGGCGACAAGGTGACATCGTTCGCGCCCGGTTTTCGCGTTGTTGCGACTACAGAGGGCGCGCCCTTTGCCGTGATCGCTGATGATGCGCGACGCCTCTATGGCACGCAATTCCATCCCGAAGTCGTCCATACGCCCGATGGGGCAAAGCTGATTGCGAACTTTGTTCACAAAGTCTGCGGGCTGAAGGGCGATTGGACGATGGCGGAATTCCGCGCGACCAAAATTGCTGAGATCCGTGAGCAAGTCGGCAATGGCCGCGTCATTTGTGGTTTGTCAGGCGGGGTGGATTCCTCGGTCGCGGCCATTTTGATCCACGAAGCCATTGGCGATCAACTGACCTGCGTGTTTGTGGATCACGGGCTGTTGCGTCTGGATGAACGCCGTCAGGTCGAAGAGCTTTTCCGGGAGCATTATAAGATTCCACTGGTCGTGGTCGATGCCGAGGCGCGCTTCATGGCCGGGCTGTCGGGCGTTACTGACCCCGAAAAGAAGCGGAAATTTATCGGTGCCGAATTCATCAATGTGTTTGAAGAAGAGGCGCGGAAAATTGGCGGGGCGGATTTTCTGGCCCAAGGCACGCTCTATCCCGATGTGATTGAGTCAGTCTCCTTCACGGGTGGCCCTTCGGTCACGATCAAGAGCCACCATAATGTGGGCGGCTTGCCCGAACGCATGAACATGAAACTGGTCGAGCCGCTGCGTGAATTGTTCAAGGATGAGGTGCGCGCTCTCGGTCGTGAGCTTGGTCTGCAGGATGTGTTTGTCGGCCGCCACCCCTTTCCGGGGCCAGGTCTTGCCATCCGCATCCCCGGCGAAGTGACGAAGGAACGGTGCGACATTTTGCGCAAGGCCGACGCGGTCTATCTGGAAGAAATCCGCAATGCCGGGCTGTATGACGCCATTTGGCAGGCCTTTGCCGTGCTGCTGCCCGTCCGCACTGTGGGTGTGATGGGCGATGGCCGCACCTACGACAATGTCTGCGCCCTGCGCGCTGTCACCTCAACCGATGGCATGACGGCCGATGTGTTTCCTTTTGACAGCGCCTTTCTCAGCCGCGTTGCCACGCGCATCGTGAATGAGGTGAAGGGCATTAACCGCGTGGTTTATGACTATACGTCCAAGCCGCCCGGCACGATTGAGTGGGAGTAGGGTTCAAGAGCAACCCCGTTGATTTATGGTTGCCGTTTAATTTCAAAAAGTCGTCTAAACCTGAAATTCTAACCGCCATATCACTATGTGCAGCTTCGACAGGTTTGGATAGCATTCTCGGTATATGCGTGTTTTCAGTCATGTTTATTTATATGCAGCTTGATCGCTGGTGCCCAAGTGCTAACGAATAGGGGACCCAATTTATAGCCCAACGCTCGCATGTTCAGGGATTGATGATTTTTTATATATCTGTACATCTAGATATATGGATTCGAAACATGCAATCGCGACATTATCGGCACTCGCACAATCCAGTCGATTGGATGCGTTCCGTCTGCTGGTTCAAAACGAACCTGAAGGACTTTTAGCAGGAGATATCGCCAGGTCGCTTGGTGCACCTCAAAATACTGTTTCGACACACCTTAGCGTCCTGCAAAACGCGAACCTTGTGGTTTCTGAACGACAGGGTCGCTCCATCATCTATCGAGCGCAAATTTCGGTACTGCGGGAACTTATGCTCTTCCTCGCAAAAGACTGCTGTGGCGGTCACGAAACCCTTTGCGCTCCACTAATCGCTGAACTTGCTTGCTGCTGAATTGAGAGATCTAATGTCCGAACAGATTTATAATGTTCTGTTTCTTTGCACGGGAAATTCTGCCCGTTCAATACTTGCTGAATCCATCCTCAACCATGATTTTGATGATCGCTTTAAGGGATACAGCGCTGGCAGTTTTCCTATGGGACGGGTTCACCCTGTCGCTTTAGGTGTGCTGAACTCGTTGGGACATGATACGTCCTATTTCAGGTCAAAAAGTTGGGATGAATTTTCAGGTTCTAACACTCCCCAACTCGATTTCGTTTTCACCGTGTGCGATAATGCATCCCAAGAGACCTGCCCCGTTTGGGTCGGTCATCCGATGACTGCACATTGGGGCATACCCGACCCTGCTGCGGTTGAAGGGAGCAACGCAGAGCAATACGCTGCCTTTCAGTCTGCCTATCGCATGATGCGTAGCCGGATTTCTCTTTTTGCAAGCCTTCCTTTGTCCTCACTCGACCCGATAAGTTTGAAAAACCAGCTCAAGGAAATTGGCACACGCGAATACCCGTCGGAGCAAGAAGCATGAACAAAACGACGTCTCGCCTTGCATTCCTCGACCGATATCTAACTTTTTGGATTTTCGCGGCGATGGCGCTCGGGGTCGGTCTTGGCGCTGCATTCCCCGCCATTCCGCAATCTCTCAACGCATTGTCAGTCGATGGGACCAACCTACCCATTGCGGCTGGTCTAATCCTGATGATGTATCCCCCTCTCGCGAAGGTGAAATATGAGCGTCTGGGTGAAGTGTTCCAGGATAAGCGTGTTCTCGCTCTTTCGTTGGTTCAGAACTGGTTGATCGGACCAGCATTGATGTTCACGCTCGCAGTTATCTTCCTGCGCGATCAACCAGAGTATATGACTGGCGTGATCCTGATTGGACTTGCTCGCTGCATCGCGATGGTTCTCGTATGGAACCAACTAGCCGGCGGAAGCAGTCAGTATGTGGCAGGTCTCGTTGCCTTTAATTCGCTCTTCCAAATCCTGTTCTTTGCACCCTTTGCGTGGATATACTTGACGTTCCTTCCGTCGGTATTCGGGTTGGAAGCTCATGTTGTCGATATAGGTTTCTGGACCATCGCAAGGGCAGTTCTGCTCTATCTTGGTATTCCGTTTGCTGCTGGGTTTTTAACGAGAGCAGTTCTCATCCGACAGCGAGGCGAAGATTGGTTTGTAACAAATTTCCTGCCGAAAATTGGTCCAATAACGCTTGTTGCTTTACTCTTCACAATTATCGCCATGTTCACTCTAAAGGGTGGCGACATGTTAGCGCTTCCGTTCGATGCACTTCGCATCGCTGTGCCGCTGGTGATTTACTTCCTGATTATGTTCACGGTCAGTTTCTTCATGGGTAAGATAATTGACTTGGATTATCCGAGGACGGTGTCGCTGGCATTCACCGCAGCATCCAACAATTTCGAACTCGCGATTGCGGTCGCAATCTCCGCGTTTGGTCTTGCCTCGCCTATTGCGTTTGCAGCAGTGATTGGACCTCTAGTTGAGGTTCCCATTCTTGTTCTGCTCGTTGGGATCGCAGTTCGTTTAGGGCGGCGCCACTTCGCAAGTACCATTCATCAGCAAGTCTGATCGTTGTTCAATGTCCGGTTCTCCGTCATGAACCTAAAGTAATCCTTGTTTGGGATCTGGCAAACCGTGCCGCGAACCATGTTGAACTGCGGTATGAAATCGACTAATTTCAGTCACTTGCAGTGAAATTAGATTGCACCGAGAGTTGCAAAGTAGTTACAAAGTTTTGGCATATCATTGAGAATAGGTGGTTATTTTGACGAAGTACGATCGAGTGGGAATAAGTCCATGTCCGTCACACTCTATGGCATTCCCAATTGCGATACGGTGAAAAAAGCCCGTACCTTTCTGGAAGGACAGAGCGTCGCTTTTGACTTTCACGACTATAAAAAGTTGGGCGCGGACGCTGCAAAACTGGCGCATTGGTGCGATGTTCTGGGTTGGGAAACGGTCCTCAACCGGGCGGGAACGACCTTTCGCAAGCTGCCAGAGGCAGACAAAGCCGGCCTTGATCAAGTGCGTGCCATTGCGCTGATGATTGCCCAGCCATCTATGATCAAACGCCCGATTGCGGAATATCCCGGCGGACTTCTCGCTGGGTTCAAGCCCGATGCTTGGCAGAAGATATTTGGCTAAGCCATGACATCAATCAGCCATAAGGATTCGGTAAACGGCCGTTATGCCGATCAAGCTCCTCCTTCTCTTCTGTCTTGTCATCGTGATATCTCCCATGCCTGCTTTCGCTGAACGTCCCATCCTGATCGCGCATCGCGGCGCGAGCGGCGACCGGCCCGAGCATACGCTTGAGGCCTATCGTCTGGCCATTGAAATGGGCGCAGATTTCATCGAGCCTGATCTGGTGCTGAGCAAAGATGGGGTTCTTGTCGCCCGACATGAAAATGAGATTTCGGGCACAACCGATGTTGCGCAGCGGAACGAATTTGCAGCGCGCCGGGCGACGAAGACCATCGACGGGCAGAGCGTAACAGGCTGGTTTACCGAAGATTTCACCTTTGCAGAATTGCGGACGCTAAAAGCGCGAGAGCGTCTGCCCGAATTGCGTGTGGCCAACATCGCCTATGATGGCCAGTTTCTAATCCCCAGTTTCGATGAGATTCTGGCGCTCGCACAGACCGAAGGACAGGTGCGGGGTCGCGTTATTGGCGTCTATCCGGAAACCAAGCATCCTAGCTATTTCACGTCGATTGGCCTGCCTCATGAGGCGCCTCTGCTGGTCGCGCTGGCAAAATATGGGCTGACTAAGTCCGGATCGCCCGTCTTCATTCAATCTTTTGAAGTTGGAAATCTTCGGGCGCTGCGGGGCAAGACGCAGGTGCGGCTGATCCAATTGATCGCTTCTGAATCTGGGCCGGCGGATCTGCCCGAGATGCTTTATACTGAAATGATTACGCCAGATGGGCTCAAGGCGATAGCGGCTTATGCGGACGGGATTGGTCCGTTCAAGGACTTGGTCATTGCGCGCACCGCAGACGGCCATTTGGGGCATCCGACCCAGCTTGTAGAGCAAGCGCATGCCGTTGGCTTAGAGGTTCATCCTTGGACGTTTCGGGCAGAGAATTATTTCCTGCCAACCGGGCTCAAAACGAGTTCCGATCCCAGAGAAAAGGGCGATCTTGCGTCGGAGATTAAGGCCTTTGTTGCGGCGGGCGTGGATGGGATTTTTTCCGACCATTCAGCCGAAGCGCGCGCGGCGCTTTCTGACTGATTAGAGGCGGTCTTCCTCTAGAGCAGAACGACGCCGTTCAAACGACTTGGCAATGGGTGCAGACGCTTTCCACATCCCTATGGTCAAAGCGGCACCAACAATGCCGTCAGCTGCATAATGCCAGCCCAGATGGATTGATCCCAGCCAGATGATCGCGGCATAAGCTGTCAGTGCCCAGCCGATCCAGCGCCGTAAGGCAAAGCCGCCAATGGCGAACAATATAGACATGGATACATGGACGGACGGCATTGCCGATATGCCAAAGCCGGGCATGTAAATGCCCGATTCATAGCGTTTCATCAGCAATATATGACCAGCTGGTGTCGCGACCATTTTTCCCGCTTTGCGTGCCAATTGGCTTTGCACGACAATCTGGTCATGCAGGGCCGAAAAGCTGGCGTCCTGGCCAATAAAATGGGGATAATACATGGGGCCAGCAAAGGCCAATAGCCAAGCCGCAACGCCGCCGACAATCACCCAGACGCCGATCCAACACGCGATGAGCCGCGCGCGCACCCTTGGGTCTTCAACCAGTGCCGCCCAGAGAACCGGGCAGAACATCAGGATTGGCAGCCACACGCCATAGGCCCGGTCAAGCATTATGGTTGCCCAGACAGAAGGGAAGAGATGGTGTGTGACTTCCCAGGCATCATAACCGAACAAGAAAAACCGGTCGATTTCGGCAAGTGCGGTATCCATCGGAAAGCCTCTGGCTTTGAGCACATACTGCTTAAACAGGCCGTAAATCGGAATGAATGAACTCGTTGCAACGGCGGTCGCCAACATCCACTGTCCGCGGGCATGTACAATAGCAAAGCGATGACCTGCAATTTTTTCCGCCACCCGAATCACGCCCCAAACGATGGAAACGCTTACAAGAGGAAGCATGAGATACAGGCTCATCCCGCGGGCGAGAGACGCAAATGGAACTGGGGTAGCAAGGTAAAGGATAACACCCGCAACACCAATGAACGCAAGCATTGAGGAGAGAAACAGCCTCTCTCCCTCGGGCAAATCGCGCTGAAAGCGCAGGCTTTTTTGCGTCGGCACAAATGCACGCCAAGCGGCCCTGTCTGGCATGCCAGAATATGTCGTCGCGTCCGTCATTTGGCGTAAAAGCCCCCAAATTTAGTTGTTTGCACAAGCGAGCATTTTGGCGCCGCGCTACGCGCATTCGGCCGCGCCTATCTAATTTCTTGCGGTGCAGCAAGTTTTTGTCGCAAAACTGTCATAAAACGGGCAACACTGGCCACGGGCTTTTCCGATGGGCCGATGCGGGGTAAGGAGAAGTTATGTCTACGACCTCGACCACTTTCACACTCGACACGTCCACCAGTCGCGCAAACCCAATGCCGACCCCGATGAAGCGCCTCACGGTCCCGCGCATCCGCCAGCGTAAAGGCGGAGAGCCGCTGGTAATGTTGACCGCGTATACTGTGCGTATGGCCCAGATACTGGATCCGCATTGCGATCTCTTGCTGGTTGGGGATTCGCTGGGGCAGGTGATTTACGGCCTGCCGCATACAGTTGCCGTCACGATGGAAATGATGGCGGCCCATGGCGCGGCTGTTGTGCGGGGCAGCTATCATGCTGCGGTGATCGTCGATATGCCCTTTGGCAGTTATGAAGGATCGCCAGAGCAAGCCTTTGCCAATGCCTCGCGCCTGTTGAAGGAAACGGGTGCCGCTGGCGTTAAGATTGAAGGCGGCAAGGTGTTGGCCCCGACGGTCGAGTTTCTGACATCGCGTGGTATTCCGGTGATGGCGCATGTCGGGCTTACGCCGCAAGCGGTCAACATTCTCGGTGGCTATGGCGTCCGAGGAAAAAGCGAGACAGAGGCCCGTGCCATCGTGGAAGATGCCATTGCAATGGCAGATGCCGGGGCCTTTGCCATGGTGATTGAAGGCGTGTTGGAACCGATCGCAATCGAAATTACAAACAAAGTCTCCTGCCCGACCATTGGGATTGGCGCATCGGCGCAGTGCGATGGCCAAGTGTTGGTGACCGAAGACATGCTCGGGCTGTTCGAACGCACCCCCAAATTCGTCAAAAAGTATGCTGGCATGTCGAGCTTTGTCGCCGAAGCGGTTGAGCAATATGCGAAAGATGTTCGAAACCGCAGCTTTCCGGCTGCTGATCAGCTTTACCTTCCTTAAAGACCTAAGACGCTTTCCCTCTGGCCAAGGCCCGGCTAAGGGATCAGGCAGATTTGACTGGGGAGACCTGTTTTGGCTTTGCCGCCCACCATTAGCACTGAAGACAGCTTCATCCGCGAAGTCGATGAAGAGCTGCGCCGCGACCGGCTCTCGGGTTTTTGGAAATCCTATGGCCGCTGGATTTTGGCGGCCATTGTCCTTGGACTTGCGGCACTCGCAGGTTGGTTGGTCTGGCAGGAGCAGAGAGCGAAACAATCTGCTGCTGAAAGCGAAGTTTTTGATGAGGCATTGCGCAACGCTAGCGAAGGCAATGAGGCTGGCGCATCGGCTGCTCTGGCAAAGCTCAAAACCTCGTCAAATGATGGATATCGTGCTTCCGCGCTTCTGACCGAGGCTGCTTTGCTGATACAAAAGCAGAATTTGGATGGTGCTGCCAAGATTTATAGTCAGCTCGCTAAGGATGAGACGATCGCACAGCCTTGGCGTGATCTTGCCCTGATCCGGCAGACTGCCGTTCAATATGATCGGTTGGCGCCGGATGAAGTGATTGCGCGTCTCTCGCCTTTGGCAGTTCGCGATAATGCATGGTTCGGCAGTGCGGGCGAAATGGTGGCTATTGCCTATCTGAAAAAGCAGCGCGTTCAGCCTGCAGCAAAGTTATTTGCTGATATTGCGGCTGATCCCAAGGTTCCGGAGTCGATCCGGGGCCGGGCAAGAAACATGTCGGCGTCGCTCAATGCTCGACTGGCCCTTCCGGCCGAACAAGGACAAGCCAAATGATCCGATTGGCGCATAAGCGCATCAAGTTTCTCGTCCTGCTGCCCGTGATGCTGGCGGTCTCCGCCTGTGGTGTCTTCGGCGGCGGCGGCGGCGGCAAAAAGCCAAAGACCCCTGTAATGGGTCAAAGAGTGCCAATCCTGACATCTGAAGCCGCTGCGGAGGCAGATCCTGCTTTGGCGTCTGTCGACGTTCTTTTGCCACCAGCTCAGTCCAATGCCGCTTGGAGTCAACCAGGTGGCAATGCTGGAAAGGCAATGGAGCATGTGGCCTTGGGCGCGTCCCTTGGCCCGGTTTGGCGCGCGAATATCTCCGGGTCCAGCAAGAAGGCCCGATTGGCATCTGCGCCCGTTGTGTCCGACGGCAAATTATACGTCATGGACACGCAATCGCGTGTTTATGCCTTTGATACGCGGTCTGGCCGTCAGCTTTGGAGCATTGTCTTTGGCGATGGCGGCAAGGATCGGCGCGCGCTTTGGGGCGGCGGGGTCAGTGTCGAGGGCGATGTTCTCTACGTGACAAATGGTCTTGGCGATGTTGCTGCATTAAAGGCAGCCGATGGCAGTGTCATTTGGAAGAAGCGTCCTGCTGGTCCCTTGCGCGGCGCGCCCTCGGTCGGCCTTGGCAATATCTATGTCATGGCGGCGGACAATCAGATTTTCGCCATTCGGGCCTCTGATGGCTCTATTGAGTGGCAGGAATCGGGCGCAAGCGAACTGACGGGCGTGTTCGGCATGGCGGCCCCCGCCATTGGGCAGGGCACGATTGTCGCAGGCTTTTCTTCGGGTGAGCTCAATGCCTATCGATACGAAAATGGTCGTGTTCTTTGGGGCGATGCCCTGACCCGCACCAGTACAACCACCTCTGTTTCTGCCTTGGCAGATATTGATGCAAGTCCGGTTGTGGATCGGGGCCGTGTGTTTGCAGTCGGCAAGGGCGGCCGGATGGTGAGCCTTGAGCTCGTTACAGGTCAACGCCTTTGGGAAATCAACCTGGCGGGCATTTCAACACCCTGGGTCGCTGGTGAGTGGCTGTTTGTGGTCACAGATGACGCCCGCCTTCTTTGCATCGCGCGCGGCAGTGGCAAAGTGCGCTGGTCAACTCAACTCGCCCGCTATCGCGTTGAAAAGAAGAAGAAAGATCCGATCAATTGGGTAGGGCCAATCCTGGCAGGGGATCGGCTGATCGTCGCCAACTCGGAAGGCCGTCTGGTCAATGTCTCGCCAACGGATGGAAAGATCCAGAGCGAGACGAAGGCTGGCGGGCCAGTGTTGCTGTCCCCCATTGTTGCAGACAACACGCTCTACATCCTCGATAATGACGGTCGCCTGACCGCCTGGCGTTGAGGGGGCCTCAGAAAATGGCCTCCGCGCTCCCCGTGGTTGCCATTATCGGGCGACCCAATGTTGGGAAATCAACCTTGTTCAACCGGCTTGTTGGCAAGCGCCTTGCGCTTGTCGATGACCGCCCCGGTGTAACGCGCGACCGTCGCGAGGGAGAAGCCAATCTCCTTGGGCTGGAATTCCGCATTGTCGACACCGCGGGTTTCGAGGATGAGGATGCACAAACGCTGCCCGGTCGCATGCGTGCGCAAACAGAGGCCGCAGCTCAAAGTGCGGATGTCGCGCTGTTCGTGATCGATTCACGGGCGGGAATCACGCCGCTGGATCAGGAAATTGCGAATTGGCTTCGCAGTCTGTCCACTCCCATCGTGCTGCTCGCCAATAAGGCGGAGGGCAGGGCGGGCCAGTCTGGCATTTTGGATGCCTATAGCCTTGGCCTTGGGGACCCAATTCCATTCAGCGCGGAACATGGCGAGGGGCTGGACGACCTGTTCCAAGAACTTCTGCCCCATGTGGAGCGCGAAGAAGAAGAGTTTGAACCGGAAGAAGAGGAAGAAGATGAAGAGGCGCTTGCCCGTGCCCCTCTGAAACTCGCCATTGTTGGCCGCCCCAATGCGGGCAAATCAACCTTGGTCAACCGGATGCTCGGCGAAGATCGCATGATTACCGGGCCAGAGGCGGGCATTACGCGCGACTCCATCAGCATTGACTGGATGTGGCAAGATCGTGCCGTGCGCCTGATCGATACGGCTGGTTTGCGCCGCAAGGCCAAGGTGGATGACAAGCTAGAAAAACTGTCCGCCGCCGATACGCAGCGCGCCATTGATTTTGCCGAAGTCGTGGTGCTCTTGCTGGATGCCACGCGCGGCCTTGAGGCGCAGGATCTGCGTATCGCGGATCAGATTTTCACCGAAGGGCGCGCCATGATCATCGCGCTCAACAAATGGGATACGGTAGAGCATGGGAGCGCACTGTTCCAAGGCGTGCGTACCGCGCTCGATGAAGGCTTTGCGCAGGTCAAGGGCGTGCCCTTGCTCACTATCTCGGCCGCCAGTGGCAAGGGCATTGATCAGTTGTTGCAAGCTGCGTTTGAAGTGCGCGCGGCGTGGAGCAAGCGGGTTCCAACCGGCCAGCTCAACCGCTGGTTTGAAGGGGCATTGACCAAAAATCCTCCGCCCGCACCGGGCGGCAAGCGGATTAAGCTGCGGTATGTGACGCAGATCAAAACGCGCCCACCCAGCTTTGTTGTCTTTGGCAATCGCGTGGATGATTTACCCGAAAGCTACCGCCGCTATCTCGTCAATGGCATCCGCAAAGAGCTTGGCTTTGGTGCTGTTCCCGTGCGGCTGACGCTGCGCGGCGGCAAAAACCCTTATGATCCGAAATAGGCCGGCTTAGGCCTGAAGTTCAATGTCCCAATAAAGCCAATCCAGCCAGCTTTCATGCAGATGGTTGGGCGGATAGCTGCGGCCATGATCCTGAAGCTGCCATGTTGTTGGCCGGTGCGGCGTTTGCATCAATCGGATGCCCGCTTCCCTTGGCGTTCTGCCGCCTTTGCGCAAATTGCAGGGGGAGCATGCCGTGGCCACATTCTCCCATGTCGTGCGCCCCCCTTGGGACCGTGGGATGACATGGTCAAAGGTTAAATCCTTTGGAGATCCGCAATATTGGCATTGAAACTTGTCGCGCAGGAACAGGTTGAATCGCGTAAAGGCCGGATGTGCAGATGGTTTCACATATTGTTTCAAGGCAATAACGGAGGGCAGCCGCAGCCGTGTCGTGGCGCTTCTTACTTCCCGCTCATAATGGGCAATGACATCCACCCGCTCTAGAAACATGGCTTTGACGGCCGTTTGCCAAGGCCAGAGCGAGAGCGGATAATAGGACAGCGGCGTGTAATCCGCGTTGAGCACCAGCGCCGGACAATTATCTGGGTGACGAAGTAACTCAGGGTGAACCATAAACCCTTCTTATTCCCCTCTTTTCAACTGGCCCTTCTTTGACCAAGAACATTGCATCTCTATGACTGCATCTACAATATGTTGGGGTCAAGTATGCAATTGAACACAAATTGCGTGACGCGCTTTGCGCCAAGCCCGACCGGGCGGCTGCATCTTGGCCATGCTTATTCGGCGATGCTATCCCATGATCTGGCGCGGGCGAGGTCTGGCAAATTCTTGCTGCGTCTTGAAGATATAGACACTGGCAGATGCCGTGCAGAATTTGTCGATAGCATATTGGAGGATCTAAGCTGGCTCGGCCTCAACTGGGATGCGGATGTCGTCTGCCAGTCAGACCGATCTGCGGCGTATGAAGACGCGCTCCACCGTCTGATCGACCTTGGTCTGGTCTATAGATGCTGGTGCACCCGTGCGGAGATAGCAGCGCAAGCCGCGTCAGCGCCGCAGGGCGCGCAACGGCTCTATCCCGGCACCTGTCGGCATCGCTATGATGGGTCGCCCGATCCGCTGCCATTTTCTTGGCGGCTTGATGTACAGGCTGCACTGGACCACACCGGACCCCTCTTCTGGCAGGATCAGCAGGCTGGCCACGTGCCGGCACAGCCTCAATTGCTTGGGGATGTTATCGTCGCGCGAAAGGATGCCGGCACCAGCTATCATATTGCGGTTGTGGTGGATGATGCCTGGCAAGGGGTAACGGACATTGTCCGGGGGTCTGATCTGTTTGACTCGACGCATATTCACCGCCTTTTGCAGGCCGTTCTTGATCTGCCGACGCCGCTTTACCACCACCATCCTTTGGTGCTGGATGCAGAAGGGGGCAGGCTTGCCAAACGTCGCGGGTCAATTGCCATTGCCGATCTTCGGGCGGAGGGCGTCAATCCCGGTGATCTTATGGCGGCGCTCCGCCTTGGCCAGTTGCCGGACGGCTATCGTCTGTCGGCCTAGGGCCACCTACCTTCTTTCGGCCATGCTGTGCATGAAAGCCTTTGCTCTCACGCGGCATCGGTCTATGCCGCCACCATTATGGGAAACACAGCACTTATCATCCTTTTGGTCGCAGCAATGCTGGCGACAGTCTATGCTCTCGTTCGCGGCATCATCGCCTTTTTGCGGACCACAGAAGAAGATTTGAAAAATATGGGCGATGGCCCAAGCGAGTCGAGCAAGAAGCAGAATAAGGCGATGATGCATCGCGTGATGTTTCAGGCTGTGGCGATTTTGATTGTCGTCATAATGCTGTTCGCCGCGCGCGGCTAAACATGGTCAAACTCACCAAGATTTACACCCGCACAGGCGATGATGGCACGACGGGCCTTGTCGATGGCAGCCGCGCCTCCAAAGATAATCCCCGGATGACGGTCATTGGTGACGTGGATGAGCTGAACAGCTGCCTTGGCGTTGCCGCTCTTTACGCGACCGCCGACACGCTTCACGCGATCCGCACCATCCAGAATGACCTATTTGATCTGGGGGCTGATCTTGCGACGCCGGGGGATGATTTTACCCCGTCTGAAATGGTGTTGCGGATTATTCCGTCCCAAGTGCGGCGCCTTGAGGATGAGATTGATGCGATGAACGCCGATATGGCGGCGCTAACAAGCTTCATTCTCCCCGGCGGGAGTGCACTTGCCGCCACGCTGCATGTCGCGCGCGCTGTGGCGCGTAGGGCAGAGCGTAGTCTCGTTTTCGCACGACGCGACATGCCGATTAACCCAGAGGCGCAGCGCTACGTCAATCGGTTGTCGGATTGGCTTTTCGTTGCCGCGCGCCATGCCAATGAAAAGGGCGCTGGCGACATTCTTTGGGTTCCGGGCGGCTCTCGCTGATTCTAGCGACGGCGCACCGTTGCCCGCCAAGTGGGAATCCAATCGAGCACACCCCGGCATTCGCCCATCGCTATTTGGGAGATGAGGCGAAAGCGCTTGCCATCCCAGACATAGGTCTCCGTCGTGCCGCAATCGCCCAATCCTCGGCCTTTGGCATAGCTGGCAAGTTCACCCGTTGTTGGATCCCAGTTGGCGTTGGCGAGCAGCGGGGATGTCACAGAAACCGAGGCGCTGGGCAGAAAATCAAATTCAGCAAGCTTTGCCTTTCGCGCCTTTCCTTGGCCTGAAATGAGCACCGGGGCCGTCATGATGTTATAACTTCCCATGGCGCAGGGCACGAGGCCGAGCCAGGTCTTCCGGTCAAGCCGCACGGCATCTGTGGCAATCGGTGTCTCATCGCCCAAGTCACACGCCCCAATGCTCAAAAGTCGCTTCGTTTCGTCAAACGTCAGTTTCAGAATGTCTTCTTTCGGCGGCTTTTTGGGGGTGACGAAAGGCAAGGCAGGAGGTGCTGGAATGGAAGTGGCCGGATTTGGGCCTATTTGTGCAAGGGCTGTCACCGTGTTGCTGCGGCCTTGACGCGCATCTATCTCCGCCACAGCTTCCGTGAAGCCGTTTAGAGATGTGCTGCCGAGCAGAACGTCCTCTGGATCCATCAGTTCAAGCCTGCGTCCGGTTTGGAATTGGGCCGATAGTTTCTGATCTAAAGCTAAAATGATGGCGTCTTCGTCTGCCGGGAATGTGACTGTGGCGACCGTCATCTTGCCATCAACTATGAACCGGACAGGCTGGCCCGGTTCCCGCTTCTCGATGTTTGCGATGCGGATTTGGGCGATATCCCCCGCCAATGGTCCTCTCGAAATCTGGAGGGTCAATTGGTTTTCGCTCGTCTCCATCTCCATCAAGGATACGGCGCGGCAGGCTCGGCCATTATCGCAACCAATTGTCCAATCCCCAAAGCTTTTTAACTCGCCGGGGCTGGGGACGGTCAGTGCCGAAAGGAGCGCGGTCAGCATCAGCATGGCAAGACACTAGCCCAAGCCGTGTTGAGTCGATAGATGCCCCACGAGCGGCGTTGAGGAAAACGTCACAATGGAGATTATAGGGTGAAGACAATCGGAGTTATCGGCGCTGGTCAAATGGGAACCGGCATTGCGCAGGTTTCAGCGCAGGCGGGCTATCGTGTCCTATTGTCTGATGTCGATCTCGCCCGGGCAGAGGCTGGAAAAGCCGGAGTCGCCAAGGGCCTGAAGCGTCTGGTTGACCGTGAAAAGATAACCGAAGGGGCACGCGATGCGGCCTTGGCATTGATTACGCCCGTTGCAGGCAGTGGCTCCTTTGGGGCCGCGGATCTTGTGATTGAGGCGGCAACGGAACGCGAAGATATTAAGCGCACTATTTTTGCTGACGTTGGCAAAACTCTGCGCGATGATGCGATCCTTGCGTCGAATACCTCCTCTATTCCGATCACCCGTATGGCGCAGGCTTCGCCCGATCCCGCGCGGTTCATTGGCATTCACTTTTTCAATCCGGTGCCCGTGATGGGCCTGATCGAAGTCATTCCGGGGCTCGCCACGTCCAAGGCGACGGTTGAGACGGTCAGCGCGTTTTGCGACACACTGAAAAAAGAAATTGTCTATGCAGAGGATGAGCCCGGCTTTGTCGTTAACCGCATCCTCCTGCCCATGATCAATGAAGCCGTCTTTGTGCTGGGGCAAGGGACGGCCAATATTCAGGATATTGATAAGGGCTGTCGCATCGGCCTCAACCACCCGATGGGCCCGTTGGAGCTGGCTGATTTTGTCGGTCTCGATACATGTCTTGATATCATCATGGTGCTGTATAACACGACGGGGGATAGCAAATATCGCCCCGCACCCTTGCTGGTGAAATATGTTGAGGCCGGATGGCTCGGTCGGAAAACGGGCCGGGGCTTTTATGATTATTCCGGGCCAGTGCCCGTTCCAACCCGCTGATTTGACAAAGCGCCACGGCGCGCCAAAGTGACAATTAGCAGTATTGGAAGGGGCCAACATGCCGAAATCCTTATTTATTTTCTCAATCTTCTATGGCGGCATGGTCTGCATTGCGGGGGTTTTGGGGGCAAAGCAGGTGGCGCTCGGCCCCTTGGCCGTGGAAGCCGGGATTTTCCCCTTCTTGCTGCTGGTCATCACCTCCAGCGCGATTGCAGAGCTTTACGGGCGTGAGACGGCGGATAAGCTCGTCCGCTTTGGCTTTATTCCGCTGGTGACGTCGATCCTGCTGATCCGCATTGTCCTTGCGCTGCCCGTTGATGAAGGCATGTACCCACCTGCGATTGAAGCCTTTCCCATCATCTTGGGGCAGAGTGGCCGGATGATGTTTGCGGGACTAATTGCTTATGGCCTGTCGCAGACGCTGAATGTCTATGTCTTTGCGCGGCTGGCGCGGCCGGACGGCGGCTTGCTCTGGCTGCGCGCAGGGATCGCCAGCGTTTTGTCGCAAATTCTGGATACAGTCTTGTTCATTTCCATCTCCTTTTATGGAGAGCGGGAGATTGCCGATCTGATGCTTGGGCAGATGACGACGAAGATTATTCTGTCGATCATCATGGTTCCGCTGCTTGTCACATGGATGGTGCGTCTTGGTCAGAAGCTTGACCGGGATGCCGAGACCGCATAGCGCGCCTAGATTATGAGCACCCACGCACCTGACCAGACCGCACTTGCAAAGGCGGAAATCCTGACCGAAGCGCTGCCCTATATTCAGCGTTATGCCGGACAGACCTTTGTCGTGAAATATGGCGGCCACGCCATGGGCGATCCAGAGGCGGCGCGCAGCTTTGCTGAGGATGTGGTTTTGCTGAAGGCCGTGGGCATTAACCCCATTGTTGTTCATGGCGGCGGGCCACAGATCGGCCGGATGCTCAAGCAGCTTGGGATTGAATCGAAGTTTGTCGGCGGCTTGCGCGTGACCGATAAAGAGACCGCCTATGTCGCGGAAATGGTCTTGTCCGGGGCCATTAACAAGGAAATCGTCGGCTGGATCATGCAGGCAGGCGGGCAGGCGGTTGGCCTGTCTGGCAAGGATGCGGGTCTTGTGACCGCCCGCCGGATTGAAGGGCGTGAGCCCGACGCCAATCGCGGTATTGAACGCAATGTCGATATTGGCTTTGTGGGCGAACCTGTCGCGGTCAACCCCGCAATATTGGAAACGCTGACCAGCAATGGCGTGATCCCCGTCGTGGCGCCTATTGCGCCGGATGAGACGGGGGCCACCTATAATATAAATGCGGACACGATGGCCGGGGCAATTGCTGCGCATTTAAAGGCCGCGCGCTTGTTCCTGCTGACGGATGTGGCAGGGGTGCTCGATAAGCAAGGTAATTTGCTGACCGATCTTGATCCGCAGCGGATCGCCGAGCTTCAGGCCGACGGCACCGTCACAGGCGGCATGATCCCCAAGCTGGAAACCTGCACAACCGCCGTCGAAGGCGGCGTGGATGCGGCCGTAATTCTGGATGGTCGTGTCCCGCATGTGACCCTGCTTGAAATCTTCACGCGCGGCGGTGCGGGGACATTGGTTCGCAAATAAGCGGGCTTAAGCCGGATTATCAGGCAGCGACCAATCTATCGGCGGCAGCCCGTGGGATGTCAGAAAGCTGTTCGCCTTTGAAAAATGGCGACACCCCAGAAAACCGTTATGCGCCGAGAGCGGAGAGGGATGGGCCGCTTTCAGCACCAAATGGCGATTGGTATCGACAAAGCTCGCTTTCTTCTGGGCATAAGTGCCCCAGAGCAGGAAGATGATGGGATCGGGTCGATCATTGACGGCGCGCACCACGGCATCGGTAAACTCTTCCCAGCCTTTGCGTTGATGCGAGGCCGCTTGCCCCATTTCCACCGTCAGGACGCTGTTGAGCAGCAACACGCCCTGCTGCGCCCAATGCTCTAAAAAGCCATGGCGCGGGCGTGAGATGCCCAAATCAGCCTCCAGCTCCTTAAAGATATTGACCAGCGATGGGGGCGGGCGAACGC